>JBDRTC010000696.1:0-11005 GCA_043824335.1 Planctomycetota bacterium
CTGATAAGCCGCAGCGTCGTTCGCCGCGAGTGTTCCAGCAGCGGACTTCGCGGCCATCCTGCCGACACCGGCCGCTTGATCGGCCAACTCACCCCAGTCCTCGCGGCTGGCCATCGAAGCGCGCGCCCAGAGCGCATCGGCGCCGAGCACTTGGCTACGGACGGCGTCTGAACCGTGCTTCCCGATAACCAGCACTCCATACACGTGCACTTCAGGGATCGTGAAGACGACCTGCGGCCCGTCCGCTCGGAAGTCCACCGTCTGTGTCTTGCCATCCGGCGTCAGCCAGACGGCTTGTTCCGCCGCCACCCCCGGCGGCAGCGTCAGCGTGACCGCGACCGGTTGGGTCGGCGCGGCGTTCCCTGACTCGAAGTCGATGTCGTAGTTCACAAAATGCAGGCTAACGAAGTCCCCCACGTGCCGCCACGTTTTCACCCACAGCGTCTGCGGAAGATCGCCCGATAGAATCGTCTTCGAATCCAGCGCCTTGTGGATCGACTCGATAGCCGTCTGCGTGAGCTTGCGAGTCGCATCGGACTGCTTGGCACGGACCTCCAAAAAACCCTGACCCGACGGCAGGATGTCTACCACACGTCCCGCCTCTCGCCATTCGGCGACCGGGGAATGCTCGCGCGGCAGGTTGTCCTCGTCTCGGACCGCACAATCGCCGATCAGTCCGATCGTCCCTCCGCCTCGCAAGTACCGCGTCAACAGATCGATCTGCGAGTCGCTCAGACATTCCAGCGAGGGCAGAAGTATCAGGCGATAAGCGTGCAGGTCCTGGAGCTTGATGTGGTCGGCGTGGATCTCAGGGTGATTGAATAGGACCACGTCGTAAGGCAAATGCCCTTCTTCCAGCGCCCGAGCGATTCCGGAAAGCGCAGTGACCGGCGGTGCGTTGGCGTAGGCATAGTTGTAGTACATCATCGACGGCACGGAATAGGCCACGGCAATCCGTGCATAACGCGCTTTTCCCTGATCGGCGAAGAGTGCACGGTGCTCGTGCCGGAAGCGGAAGTAGTCCGTGAGCTTCTGCTGCAACTCCGGCTCTTTCTCGAAGTGGAGCTGGTTGACGAACAACACCCCACCGCCGGCACACGCCTCGGCCATTTCGTGTTCGACCAGATCAGCCGAATGTTTGGGAAAGCCGGTCATGGACAGAAACGGCTTCTTACCCCGCGTCATCGCGCGACCGATCACGTAGCGAAACGCGCCGTTGGCGTTGTTCCAGCCGTACTTGAACTGGTCGTACGCCGTGATCCCGCTGCTCTCGAACCAGACCGTGTCCACGAAGTTCGACAGGGCAACCTGATATGGGCAAGGCCCGATGGCCGAGCCGCCCTGGTTGCCGTGCACGTCGTACTCCCGACCCGTGCGCGTGGCGACCAGCTTGGCGTCGCGGTAGTACCGGATGAAGTTGTGCAGGTGCGACAAGTAGAGGAACTTCTGATATTCCGACATCACCGGTGGCTCGGCGAGCTTGGCGAAAACGCGGGCCTGGGCCAGGTCAAACCGATGCTTCACGTACGGCGGCGTCTGCCGAATCACGTCCGCCAGGTTCTCTTGCACATAATCGCGAATGTGACCATATCGCGCGCGGAACTCGGGCAGCCGATGGGTGGTGTCCAGGTAGTGAAAGAACTTGGCGTTGCAGTAGTCGCAATACCGCCCGTGTGATCCCGCGCCGATCCGGGATGTCGGACCGCCGATGTTGTCCTGGCTGACGGCGAATCCTAGTAGCGGACTGGTGAGCCAGTCGTAATCGATCACCGCCGACCAACGAGGCGCGTTGTTGCAGACGATGTACGCATTCCAACCGATTTTGTCCTTCCACCAAGGCACGCTGGTGTTGTAGTGTTCGCTCATGACTCGCTGGCCGTCCATATCGCGAGCGATGCCGTTGTCCCAGAACAGCTTCCTTGCCCCTTCCTCGTGGAAGTGGATCGTCTCCTGGTACTCGTTGCTGCCGTACACTTCGTACCAGATGCCGCGGTGCGTCAGCCACTCATGCGTAGTGTAGTCCGCGGAGCGGTCGAGATAGTCAACCATCTCCCAATTCCGGTCCAGCCACCCGCCGTTGCGTTCCGGCCCGCCGCGGCCGTCTCCCCAAGCCGCGTTGACCACATGCGGCCACCAGGCGACCGGCTGTCTCTCGGGATCGTCGAAAGCCCGCAACTCCTTGCCAAAATCCGGCTGTTTTACGACCACCGGCGCATCAGCGTCCGGCAGCGTCGCCGCCGGCAGCGACGATGCCGTCGAGCAGGCGATCAGGAGGACGACAACCGTGCCCGTGGCAAGTGGTCTGAGTCCTGCAAAGTTCATTACGTGTTTCACGAACGCTCCTCCGATTTCGACAGGTCATGGTTCTTCGACAGCCGCCGACACAGACGAGCGTACCGTCGCGCAGCGGAACCAGGGCTCGGCCGTCGCGGTCGATGGAAAGCCCGCCCAGCGTCGGCTCGGTTGGCAGATTCAAATTCCAGAGGATCTTGCCGTCGGCCTTGGAATGGGCGGCAATGGAACACGACTCCGGTGCATTCCGATTTCGAGCGGTCACGACGACGGTCAGGTCCACAAAGCTGTCGGCGTAGGGCAACCGATCCGTGACAAGACGCTCCACAACCAGTCGGCTTCCCCAGATCCCGGCCTCGGCGATAAGTTTTTCGGCACTCGGCGGTGCGGTCGTCAACGGTGCAGCGGCGGCCAGGCAAAGTAGCGCAAGAAGCTGACGCAGAAACGTCGCCATGCGAGTTCTCCTTGATCCAACAATGGGTTTGGAACTGCCCGGGATAGAAATCGCCATCGCCGAAACCTTCAATGAAGTCGGCAGTCGGAATGACCCTCCGCTTGGGGGTTATACTAACCCAAACGGCAGGAAAGTCCAGTTCCAACGACCGCGTAGATCCCGGCAAGCCCGCCGGCTCCGATCAGCATTAGCGGCCGGCGTCCCACTCGGTCCACCGTGAAAATGGCGATGAAGGTGAACACGAGGTTTACGATCCCGGTAATCACGATGTTGAACATCAGGTCGCCAAACGCCGCCTCGACCGCCGCCAGGGCCGCCGTATCGATGATTCCCAGTGCGTCGGCCTTCTCTTGCTCCAAGCGGAAGTCCGGGGCATCGGCCTGCGCCGCGACGGCCGGCAGAACATCTATGATGGCACCTGGACCAAAACACCCGACATGGGCTGGATGTTCGTGCCGTTGGCAGGGAGTTCAAGGATTCAACGGAGCCAATCAAGACGAGGCTCAGCCCTGAAGCGTCCAAAGCCCGCCGCCGCTGCGGCCGACTCGGCCTTCGAGCTCCCTCAATTCCTCCTCCGAGTACGGCTCGAAACCACGAACGGTCTCGATATTCTCTTCGAGCTCTTCGAGGTTGTGGGTCCCAACGATCGCAGTTGCAAATCCGTGGCTGAGCACGTACCGCAGCGCGGCTCGGGCGGGAATGCCCTCGTGATGCACGATCGGCGCGCCGTCGCTGGCAAACACCTTCATGGCGATCTTGCCGATCGAGGGATGAGCATCGAGAACCTTTCTTCCGTATCCACCTTTCGACGCATCGGCCACGTTGAAGGCCATCAGAAGCGCGTCCATCGCGATCCCTCGCTGCCGGCAGCGCTCGAATGTCGCTTCGATCACGGCGCGACTGGCGTGCACGGTAATGCCGACGAACCGGGCGATCCTTTCCTCCTTGGCCTTGAACAAGACGTCGATCGCCCGCCCCTCCTCGAAGATCGTGTCGACGTGTCGGAGGTTGACGATGTTGTGGACCTGCCACAAGTCGATCGTGTCAGTCTGAAGTCGCTGGAGACTCTGCTCCAACTCTTTGCGGAGTTGATCGCCCGAGGCGTTGCACCGGTCGCATTTGGTGGCGAGGAACATCTCCTTGCGGCGTGTAGCGGCCACGTTTCCGATGATTCTCTCGCTTTCGCCGTAGCCGGCGCAGGTGTCGATGTAGTTGACCCCCGCGTCCAACGCGCGGTTCAGAATCTGTTCCGCTTGTTCTTGAATCTCGGGGTGCTGCGGAGTGCCACGGATCTGTGGGTTCCCGCCGCGCCCGCCGCCGCCGAGGCCAAGAATCGAGACCTTTACTCCGGTCTGCCCGAGGGGGCGCATTGGCAGCTTGGGAGTCGCATCCGCGGGTGGTTGGTTGGTCTCATCACCGGCCCCAAGGGAGGCGGACGAACCGGCGACCGTTGCGGCCGCTCCGGCGAGGAAGCCGCGCCGCGACACTTGCTTGATCGACGACCGTTTTCCGCTCACCGCAGCCTCCTTTTTGCAGAATAGCTTCGCATCATTCAATGGACTGGTTATTCCAGGTCTCCCACTGAGGGAGCGGACTTCAGGCTGACGAAAGTGTAGTTCCGTCCCTTCACCGGCACGGTCATGATAAGCGCCTCACACTCGCCAGGGGGTCCGCTTGGCGCGCTGGAGCATCCGGTTGGCCCGGGCGTCGACGAAGCGCTCGGTTTCCGGATTCCACCGCACCGGGCGGCCGAGCCGGAGGCAGATGTTGGCACAGTGGGCGATGGTGTGGGCGCGATGGGCCAACTCGGGGTGCGAGGCCGTCAGCTTCCGCGACTTGATCGAGTCCAAAAAATTCCGCACGTGCCCGGCCATGTACGCCCAGCTCACCCGCGGCACCGAACGTTCCTGGAGGATCGACTGCGGCTCGGCCGTGATATCGCCGCCGTCGGTCAGGTGGATCCAGCCGGCGTCGCCGTCGAAGCGGACGCCCTTCTCGCCGTTGGTCATCAAGAGCCGAACGCCGTCGGCGTAACGGGCCTCGACGTTGACGGAAAACGGCACCTGGCAGAATCCCCCCTCGGGCCACTCGGCCGTGCCCTGGAACTCCACGGGCCCGGGCAGCTCGTCGCCGTGGACCCACTGGGCGAAGTCGAAGTAGTGGGCGCCCATGTCGGCGATCACGCCGGCCCCGGTGTCCCAATGGTTTCGCCAGAGACCCACCCGAACGCTCGAATACGGCGCCCAGGGCGCCTGGCCGAGCCAGCGATCGTAGTCGAACACGTCGGCGTTGGGCTCCGGCTCGGGCGTGGCGACGCCGTTGCCGCCCCATCCGCCGAGGATGGCCGTGATCGTGTGGAGCTTGCCGATGAGGCCACGGCGGACCACGTCGACCACGAACCGGTACGAGTCGTTCGAGCGCCGTTGCGTGCCGCACTGCCACACCGTGCCGTAACGCTTCGTCGCCAGCACCAACGCCCGGCCCTCGGCGATCGTGAGGCTGAAGGGCTTTTCGCAGTAGATGTCCTTGCCGGCCTTGGCGGCCAGAATCGAGAGCATGGCATGCCATCGGTCGCCGGTGGCGATGAGCAGGGCGTCGAGGTCGCTGCGATCCAGAAGCTCTTCATGAAACCGGGTGGCCCGGCAGTCCGTATTGCCGTAGTGCCGGTCGACCATCTCCTTGACCTTCCGGCGGCGATCGGCAAAACAGTCGCAGACAGTCACGCACTGGAGGTCCGGCTGTTCGAGGAAGTGCGCCAAGTTGCTCTGGTTGCGTGCGCCCAGGCCGATCACTCCCAGCGTGATCCGCTCCGAGGGCGCCACGGCCCCTTCCCCACCAAGGGCCGAGGCAGGAATCAGCCACGGCGCGGCCGCCAGCGTGCCGGCGTTCAGAAAAGTCCGTTTTAGGAGGGCACGTCGAGATATCTGCGTTTTTCGGTTCATTGGTCTCTCCTCTCCGAGATACCGCGTGTGGGACCGACTCGCCCACCCTCCGCCGGTTGGGTTGGGTTGAGTTCCCCGGCCAGAGGACTATTCTACTCGAAGGTCGGGCAATCGCAACTTGGCTGGAGCCTGGCACGACGCCCTTACTGGAGTTGAGCCTCATGATGACGCATCGGCGCGCTCGTTCGGACCACTGGCAAGACTCCCACCGGTCGCTGAGCACGATGCCCGGCGGTTGGCTTCTTCCGGCGGTCGCCGTCTGGTCGATGCTCGTCGGTTTTGCCTGGGCCGAGGTGGTGCGATTTGAGGTCCTGTCGCGAGAGCCCTTCGCCGACGGCGAACCGTTCGGCGAGGCCGGGGCGTACGAGCGGATCGTGGGGCGCGTCTACTACGAGCTCGATCCCGGGCGGCCCCAGAACCGGAACGTCGTCGATCTCGATCTGGCCCCGCGGAACGAATCGGGCAGAGTCGAGCTGTCCGGCGATCTCTTCATCCTCGCCCCGACGGATCTCGCGAAGGGCAACGGCGCGCTAATCTACGACGTCAACAACCGAGGCAACAAGCTGGCCCTCCGCTTCTTCAACCTCGGCGGCGGCAACGACCCCAAGACCGCCAAGGACGCGGGCAACGGATTCCTCATGCGTCACGGATTCACGGTCGTTTGGAGCGGCTGGGACGGCGAGCTATTGCCGGGCGGCGATCGGCTGCGCCTGGCGCCGCCAGTGGCCCGCGACGGCGATCGACCGATCACCGGCTTGGTGCGATGTGAAATCGTGCCGAACGGGGACGTCTCCCGCACCGTGGTCAATTGGGCCAATCATGGCTCCTACCGACCCACGGCCGGCGGGATCGAAAACGCCACGTTCACGCACCGGGTGCGCCCGCAGGAGCCCCGGGTTGCGATCCCGCGCGACCGGTGGACGCTGCACGTCGGCGAGGTACCCAGCGACGCGCCCAGCCAACTCCCCAAGGTCGAGTTGGAGATGCCGGCCGGGCTCAAGAAGGGGCATATCTACGAACTCATCTACGAGGCCCAGGATCCGCTGGTGCAGGGAACGGGCTTCACCGCGGTCCGCGATCTCGTCTCCGCCTTCAAGTACGGAAGCGGCAAAGACAACCCGCTCCTGGTCGACGGCGAGCCGGTGATCCGCCGCGCCCATGGCTTCGGGGTATCCCAGAGCGGGCGTTTCTTGCGCGAGTTTGTCTACTGGGGCTTCAATGAAGACGAGCGAGGCCGGCAGGTCTTCGACGGCCTGATTCCGCACGTCTCGGGCTCAGGCATGGGCTCGTTCAACCACCGGTTTGCCCAGCCCACACGGCACGTCGCCCAGCACGATCACCACGACTACCCGGCCGATCGGTTCCCTTTCGCGTACGAAACACAGCACGACCCGCTTTCCGGCCAGACCGACGGTATCCTCCGCCGCGCGTTGGCCACGGGTACGGCGCCTTTCGTGTTGCACACGCAGTCGGCCGCCGAGTACTGGACCCGCAGCGGGTCGCTGGCCCAAACCGATCCGTTGGGCGCCCGCGACGCCGTGCCGCCCGGGAACGTGCGAATTTACCTGTTCGGCGGCACGCAGCACGGGCCCAGCGGGTATCCTCCCGGCCAGGGCGACGGGCAAAACCCGGCCAACCCGGGCGACTACCGGCCTTTCCTGCGGGCGCTCTTGTTGGCGCTGGACCGATGGAGCCAAGGCGGGGAGGCGGCGCCCCCGAGCGTTTATCCGACCATCGGCGAAGGAACCCTGGTCGCCTGGGACCAGAAATCGACCGGCTTTCCCGCAATTCCCGGGGTTCGCTACCCCACGGTGATCCAGCAGCCTTCCTACCTGGACCTCGGACCGCGGTGGCCCGAAGAGCAGATCATCGACCGGCAGCCGCCGATCCCGCGTGGCGACTACCGCGTGCTCGTGCCGCGCTCGGGTGCCGACGGCAACGAGATCGGGTGCCTCTTGCCGCCGGAAGTGGCCGTGCCCGTGGCGACCTACACCGGCTGGAACCTTCGCCGGCGCGACGCCGGCGCGGAGCATGAGCTGGTGAGCCTCCAGGGATCCTACCTGCCCTTTCCCGTGTTGAAGACCGACCGGGAGAAGACGAGCGATCCGCGGCCGTCGCTCGAGGAGCGCTATGGCACATTCGAGGCGTATCTTGCCCAACTGGCGGCCAAGTGTCGCCAGCTCGAAGAGGCCGGTTACTTGCTTCCGGAGGACCTCGAGCGCACGCTGTCGGTTCAGCAACAGCGCGTCGCGCCGCTGTTCGAGCGGATCGGTGCTGCCCAGCGGTAGAGACGGAGTCGCAACTCTGGAGGCGTTTGTGAGCACGGCCGCCACGTTCGCGGCGTTGGCCACCAGATGGCGCTGGCCGGCCAACAGCGACCGGACCTGCTCCACGAGCCGGCGGTAGCGTTCGGTTTTGGACATCCACCCACTCCGGCGGGCAGCGGCGGCCGATGTCCTCGCCGTCGGACTTTGCGAATCGAACGACTTTGGCTCACCCACGGCCTGCCCCGAAGGGGCGAAATACGACAGCCCAGGGCAACGCCCTGGGTGGCAGGTCGGGACGCCGTGGGGCAAGCCCTGCAAGGGCGTCATATCCCAGCGCGGCTGCCCGTTATTGCGCCCTTTCAGGGCTTGGGGGGGGCGAGGTGCCTCCTCTACCCAGGGCGTTGCCCTAGGCAATCATATTCCAGCCTTTCAGGCTGGGAAGCCCCTCGGCTCAAAACTTGATGATCCCCTTCGCCCGAAGCTCCAGGGCCTTCTCGCACAACTCGATCATCTCCGGCGTGTACCGGCAGCCGATGTCCCCGCCGTCGGAGGCTTTGCCGATGCAGGGGCTGGTGGGTAAGAGGCGATAGTCGAGATTCGCGGGGTCGCGGAACTGGGGGTTCGAACTGATGCAGTTCCTACTGCCCTCGGGACGCGCCCCCCCGAACAAGTTGCAGTTTTCGATGTGGTGGCGTCCGGCCCCAGCGTCCCAAATAATCTCATCGACGATCGAATCCAAAAACACTCCCGACGCAGTCGAATAAGTACCGACACCGCCAAGAATTGTGCAAAACCGCATGTCGGATCTGCTGCTGAAAGTTCCTCCACGGACGAAGATGCAGTTTCTCAGAACGTGCTTACCACTGTGTAAGTTTGGCTTGCCGAGAACAAGACAGTTCTCCATCTCCGAGTCGCCGCCGATCACAAGAGAGTGTGCGTCTCTGTTGACCATGCAGATCAACGTAGAGCTAAGTTTGCACGCGGCCGTGCGGACCCGAACGCCGACTGCTTCTCGCTTCGGGGCAACATGCACAAGCACAAGTCGTTCGAGAGTTGTTCTGCTCCCAAACACTTGCAGCAACACCTGCGTCTCCCTCCGGCAGGTAACGATTGGGTAGCAACCTTGTTTGCCCCTTATCGTGACCCCGGGTATCTCGTAGCGGATGATTGGTGCCTCATCATAGGGCCCATTGTCCTGGATCTCGATCAGGCTATTCGGCTCGTGCACGGCGTCGATCGCCTGCTGGATGGTGCTAAAGTCGCCTTTGCTGTCCAGCCGAACCGTAATGAACTCGCCCAGCTTGAACGTGGCCTCTTCCATCCTGGCAAACGACGGGGCGCGCCCGTCGTCCGTGGCAGCAGCCGAGTCCGGATACTCCGTCTTGAGTCTCTGGACGATGGGTCTCAGATCGAAGAACTGCTCCTTCCCAAAGAACTTCGCTGCCTCGACGTAGAGCTGTTCGGCCTCCTGCTCGTAGAGGCCGGCTTTGGCCTTTGCCAAGGCGGCGGCGAATGCCTTCTTGTTCGCCTTGAACCACGGGATTTCGGCATACGTCTTTTCGATGTCCTCAATCGCCGTTACGGCGTCGCTGAACTTCTTCGCGTCCGATAAATCCGTCGCTTGTGAGAAGGCCATCGCGGCAAGCGGGGCCAGATGGGGGCCGATTTCGGCGCCGAGGGAGCTGGCCCGTTCAAAGTGGTTTTCCGCCGAGGTCGGGTCCTGGGAGGCCAAGGCCAGCACACCCGCGGCGAGGCGGTCGTCGGCGTTGTCGGGCGTGCTCACCAGTTCGATCAGCTTCTCGATTGCCTGGGGGCCCACGTCGGGCCAGGGAAGTGACTCGGTTTTCTCCCTTGGCAGCTTGGCCGTGATGCCGGAGTCGTCGGCCTTCTGGATGTCGCCGCCGACGCCGCGGATCTTTAGGTCGCTTTTCTTCAGCGGTGGGTCGGCATCGTTGATCTTGCTGATGATGCGGGCCTTGAGGTCGACAAGGTGTGCGACGCTCTCACGCATAGCAGCCAGCCGGGCGGCGAGGTCTTGTTCCTCGAATTGGAGCTTGGACAAAGCCGCGGAAGCCTCGCTGAAATCCCAGGCCGCGATCAGGTCGTCGACGGGTTTCATTGCCTCGGCGTAACGCTTTTCGGCCTCAAGACGCTTCTGTGCTTCCGGATCGAGCGGGGGAGTCTCCGGCTCCATAGGCTCAGGCTGGGGTTCGCTGGGCTGAGGGGACTCGGCGATGTCCGAGGGCTGTGGAGCAGCGGGCTCCGGCTCGACCCGTTCCACCAACCCCGGGACCGTTCGCCATTCCGGACGGATGGCGTAGTCCTCGCCCGCGATGGCCTGGAAGCGGTCTTCGATCGGCTCGAAACCGCGCCGGGCGATCCAGATTTTGTGTGGGCCCGGGCGGACGGCGATCTTGATCTCATTGGAGGTCGACTGGACCCATGGGCCCGAGAGATCGTACGTCAGGTCGTCGATCGAGAGTTTTGCATCGGCCCGATCCGCTTCGGGCCAACGGAGGATCAGGTGGGATTGAAAAAGGGGGACAGGTTCGCTTTTCGTCGGCTCGTCGTGTGGTTCCGCGGCATCCGGTTCGGACGAAAAGCGAACCTGTCCCCCTTTTTCGGATATCGGGGTGAGTCCCAGCAGGGCGATGCCGAGTGCCAGTATCACCAGAAGGCCGGCAATGCCGCCGATGATTGCCCACCGCGCGGTTTTCTTCCGCCGGGCAGAGGGGGCCGTGGGTCGCCCGACGGGCATCGCGGTTTCCGATTCCGCGTGATAGGTCAGGGTCTCTTCGTCGGCCGACGGGGCCGCTTGCCTGGCGGCGGTGCCCACGCGCGACATCGTCTTCAAGAAAGCCTTTAGCGCGCTGTCTGTCGAAGAGGAGGATTCGGTCGCCCGCCGCTGGACCGGCGGCGGCGTGGGCGGTTCCGGGCCGGGCGGACGGATGCAGGCTTCCAGGTCCGCGACAACTTCGCCCATCGACTGCTGCCGCTCGTCCGGATTCTTGGCCAGCATCTTCTGCGAGACGGCGTCCAAACGCGACGGC
>JBDRTC010000697.1:0-10421 GCA_043824335.1 Planctomycetota bacterium
CGGAAAGCAACACCAGAGCAATCGAACCGATCCAGATCGAAATGAAGCGCCGCCGTCGCATTGCACGATCCTCCGCAAAAGGTTACCCGGGGGTCAATCGATGAGGTGTCCCGGCTCAGCGGTCGCCTCGGGGCATCGCTCAACCGCACGTGGGCGAGGACAACCACGCCCCATCCTAACAACCAGGCACGCGAACGGAAGCCCTTTCCGGGCCCCTGTCCACCCGAGCGGATGCATGTGGCACCCCCCGACGCACGGCCGCGCGTACCTGGGGCAAAGCGAAGCGGTGCCTCAGTCTGTCAAGCCCTGGGGCTTCGCTACGCTCAGCCGCCAGCCACCCGCCGTTTCGCAACTTGTTCCCAAGCTCCGCTTGGGAACACTCCGTCTTCGCAGCGTTGCTTTGCTTTGCCCCCTTGGGCGAATCGGCGAGACAGAAGCTGGTGGAAGTGCGGTCCCAAGCAGAGCTTGGGACCGAGGGTGTGCGCGCGTCTCGTAGTGTAACTTCAGACGGCTCAGATGTTACGATCGGGGGAGCTTTCCCGAGGGCCGGAAGTTATCCTGGGTGCGCTTCCCGCGAGTTGTGCATCAGCACACTTGGCCTTGACATACCGGTTTTGACAAACGAAGGGGGTCGTGCGCTGAACGCGGCAGGTCGCGTCTTCCCGTCAGCAGGGTTGATGCTCTGGGCCGTTTTGGCGGCGGCATGTTGTGATCCTCTCGCGGAGGCGAGGGGCGAGAACGGCGCGCCGGTCACAACGGTCGAGGGAACCGTGCTCGATCTTCCCACGGCTTTTCCGGATGGGTCCCTCCGGTTTCATCTGGCGGTCGGCCCGCGCGCCGCGGAGGGCGGCACGCTCCCCGTGCCGTTCGGCGGAAATCGAGAGACCGTGACGCTTCTCGAAGACGCGTTCGATTCCGGCGCCAAGACCCGTTGGGAAGACGTGCTCGGCACGTCGACGATCGCCGAGGGCAGGCTCGCCGCCAACAGCGGGCGAAACGACGTCTTGTTGCGCGGGTTCCAGGAGCGGAACGTTCGAGTGAGCGTCGAGGCCGAGGCCGCTGCGCAGATGGGCATCCTGGTTCGCTACCAGGACTCGAACAACTTCGTCATGGCCTTCTATACGCCCGGGGCGAAGCTGCTGGGGTTTCACGAGGCGGTCGACGGGAACCTCGGCCCCTGGCTCGCCCCGGTCTCCACCGCAGATTTTTCCAGCGTGCGGGTGCACATGCTGGTCGAAATCGAGGGTGACCGAATCACCGCCACGTTGACCGACGAAGACGGGCACGCCGCTCGCACCGCTTGCACGATCCGCAGGATCACGGCGCCGGGCAGGATCGGCCTTTACCACGACACGACCACGCCGGCCCCGCAGCGGTTCGACCACTTCCAATTGGCCCGACTGGAGCGGCGCGTTCCGGCGGATGCGGTGCAGGTCGTCGTTCCCGAATCGGTTGTGGAGGACAGCGCCGTCTGGCCCGGGAGAAAGCACGTCCGGGTCAAGGGCCGGGCGGGCCGGTTCAAAACGCCCGAGGGCCCGCTGCGCACGCTGACGGTCGCCCGTATGGAAGGTATTGCCACCAAGTCGCAGGAGCAGACCGGCAAGACGCTCTTTCCCACCTGCCTGCCGAACCGGCGTTGGGTCCGTTTCCCTGCCGAGGGGCTCGACGTGCCGGCTTGCGGCGTGATCTACCGCACGGGCGACACGGTGACCAACGGCATGCCGCTGGGCGGGATCGACACCGGCGCGACCGACCTGGAAACCAGCGGCATGCTGGGCTATACGACGATCTTCAACACCCACGTGCCCCGCCGCGGCCCGTTGAACGTCCCCATCCTGGGCATCAGCGTTGCCGGGCGCACGTGGCTCTTGTGCGATCCGCAAGCGAAGGCCGGCGCGGGACAATACCAACGTCCGCTATCCGACACTCGATTCGATCTGAAGCTGGACGGCCTAGAAACGGTCAACGAGATTCACTATTGGGGCCATTATCCCGTGGCCGACCTGGAGTTCGAGACCGACGCGCCCGTCGGCGTGGGCCTCCGCGCGTGGGCCCCGTTCCTGCCGGGGGCGCTGGTCGACTCGATGCTCCCCGGCACGGTCTTTGAAGTCCACTTGCGGAACGAGACGGATGCCCCTCGCGAGGGAACGATCGCATTCTCCTTCCCCGGGCCCCTCGACCTGGAGGCCGGCGCGAGCACGTTTACCCGCAAGAGAGTCGAGGGCGCACTAAGCGGCGTGGAAGTGGCGGCGCCCCTGGCCTCTTATCTCGTCGGCGTGATCGGCCCGGACAAGCCGCGTTTGGGTGGCGGTTTGAGCAAAGGGGGCGGCGCGGCCTGGTCGAAGATCGCCGAGTCTCTGCCACCCGATGACCCGAGCCAGGCCGGGGCCTCGGCGGCCGTCGATTTTTCGCTTGCGCCCGGCCAGACGAAGGTCGTTCGCTTCCTGCTGGCGTGGAACGCGCCGGAGTGGAACGCCGGCGGTCACCACGGGGCCGACGCGCCGCACCGCTTCACCCACATGTACGCGAAGCACTACCCCAGCGCGCTCGAAGCGGCCGAAGCGCTGGCCGCGAACCATGAGTCGCTGCTTAAGCGGATCCCCTGAAAAACGGGCCCTTGGGGGGGTGTTTCGCTAAACCGAACAGCGATGGGGGTTTACGGCCGTTTTGGTTGCAGAAAACAGGGTCGAAAATGGTTGCTTTTTGTATCTGAGTGGGCTGGAGCGCGCTGGAGTGCGCATCATTTCGTATCACGTTTCGTATCACGAGAGGAGCCAGAGAAGTAAGCGGAGGATACCCAAAAGAACCAGGACGGGGAGCAACAAGCATCAGCACCGCGCCTACCAGTGCAAGTGCGACTGCGGCAACCTGCACCGTGCCCTCGGGGCGCAGCTTCGGACCGGGGAGGTTACTCGGTGCAGACGCTGCGGCCAGAACGCCGGCCTGGTGAAGCGGGGCCATACCCCGAAGCCTCAACAGCCCGCGGCGAAGCAGGGTTGCGAGCGGAAGCCCAAACAGCCCGAGCCGCGGGGGCCGGTGATCGAAATCTACAAACTCGCCGCGACGCACTACCTGGCCGGGGTGCCGGAAATGAAGGACATTCTAGACCTGGTTCACGGATGGATCGCAAGTGTATCGAGTTGACCCCAGTACCCCACGGAGGGCACGGAGATGAGTGTCGACAAGGAACAGGTGAAGCTGATGTTTAGGGATTACGACTTGGAAGACCTCGACGCGATCGGTATCGCGGTGGAGGAGCTGAAGGAAGAGAAGTTCACGTCTTTTCAGCCCGAGCCGCTTTTTTTCTACGAGCCCGGCGAGCCGCAGCCTTCTTCTTAAACTCCTGTGCGGCCTTGCCCTTGAGGCCGGGCTTCACGGCGAGCGTATGGCCAATCGCGTAGGCGAGGAGTTCCTGGCGGAACTCTAGCGTCCCGTGCCGCGCTAGAAACTTTGCGATCGCCCCTACGTTGGAGGGGTCCAGATCGCCGCGACGCACATACTGGTGGAGCGAATTCGAGGTCAAGTCGGTGTGCTTGCGGATGTCTTCGTAGCCGTACGTCCACTCTCGCTTGTTCATTGCTCTCCCTCCCTCGGAGAAGTTGCCCCTCCCAGAAACCTGATGCTCGATAAGTATACCACCACCACAGACCGAAGCAACCCCCAAAAGTTCCAGCCTGTCAGGTTCCCGACACGATCCTGGGTTGTTATGCCCACACCTGACACGAACAGCTCACGGAATGAGCAACCGTCGGCCAGCTTGCCGGCCGCAGCGCAATAGCCGCACGTCTAAAGAACAGATCGCAACAGGACGGCCCCATGCAGGCTTGCTCGCACGGCGCGTCCACTTCTGCCTGTGCCGTCGATACTTGCCCGTCGAGCGTGGTCGCCGGAGTTACGGATTGCTGGCAGGCAGGGATCGGTTACCCGGAGCGCCAAGGGGATGACAATGCCGAAGCATACCAGGCAAAGCTAGACGCTTGGTTGGAGACAAAAGACGCGGAAACCGAATGGCTCCAGTCCCATCAGGATTCCCCGATCGTCAAAGAGGCGATTCGCCGGACGATGCGGAGCGAGAAATTCCGCTCCATCCTGTCCGGCGCCGGACGCCCCCAGGGGCTCACCCCGACCGAGCGGAAGGCGGATCGGCCCGCGGAGCACTACCAGGCCCGGGTGAAGCGCTGGCAAGAGAAACGCCAACAAGCGCTGCAAGCGAGGGAGTTGTTCGGGGGAGACTAGGGACCTGCATCGGGGGCGGAATGTGACACATTGTCGCTTTTTCCCCTAAAGATGTGACACAATTCTGACAGTTGGGCAGAATTCGCTTTGAGAACGCGGCCGTTTATGGTATAATGACGATATCGAGACGGAGAGACGGCCTTCAACGGACTTGAACGGAGACACGGAGTGTATCGCATTCTCGCACTGGATGGCGGCGGGATCCGCGGCCTCTTGACGGCCGTCTGGCTCTCCAGGCTGGAGGACGTGCTGGCGAAACCCCTTTGGGAGTCGTTTGACCTGATCGCCGGCACCAGTCGCCGCTACCTGGAAGCCGCGGACGGAGACGATTCCGACCTGGGTCCCAGGATTCCGGGCCGCGCGTGTTGCGCCGTCCCTCGATTCCCCCGCCTGTTGCGGCGGCCCTCCATCATACGCTCGCCTGTGGGGAGCGTATTGGGTCCGTGGGCTTTTTTGGGGGGGGTGGCGGACAAGTGGGAGGTCCGCGAGCAGGACTCCACGCGAGGATGGATGTTGCTCTGGAGGCCGCTTACGGGGCGTTGACGGCCTACTTCAACAGCTACACGGACAGCTACAAGCGATCAAACCTGCCAATATGTCATGGAAGGTGGTATGGGAGCCAAGAACAGACGCTTCCCTGGCTTCTCTTACCCGCTTCCTCGGTGAGGACCATTGCATGATCGACACGAAGACCGAATCGCTAGCCCCACTACACGAAGCACCGCATGAAATCCCCGGACGCCCGCATATCTCGACAGTTGTGCGTTGGCGCCTGCGTGGCGTGCGGGGTGTGAAGCTCGAAACCACGCTAATTGGGGGCCGGCGGTATACGTCCCGTGAAGCGCTGGATCGCCTTTTCACGGCCACCACATCCGCAGCCGGCGGGAAGACTCCGCCCGCCCGTGTGTCCAAGGATCGCGAACGGGCGATCAAGGACGCGGAGCGGGAATTGGAGGAAGCCGGGATCTGACTCAAAGGCAAGACCGACCTCTAGTCAAAAAGGGTGTGTACACCATGATTGCAGAAGAGAAGAAGAAGCTGCGCCGGGAGACGTTTCGCACCAGCCGAGCGATGGAATTCCTCTCGCGCAAGGAGCTGATCGCCCAGACCGGACATCAGCCAGAGGTCTGGCCGCTTATGGTGCTCAAGGAGTTGGTCGACAACGCCTTAGATGCGTGTGAGGAGGCCGGAATCGCACCCAAGATCCAGGTCACCGTGGATGAGGAGGGCATTTTGATCGCCGACAACGGCCCCGGCATCCCGCCCCAGGTCGTGAGGCAGGTCTTAGACTTCTCCACGCGGGTTTCGAGTAGGGAGGCATATGTTGCACCCGACCGGGGAGCCCAGGGAAACGCGCTTAAGACCATCTTGGCTGTGCCCTTTGTTCTAAACGGGGAGTGCGGGATTGTAGAGATATCGGCCCGTGGGGTTCGGCACAAAATCACCCTGAAGGTGGACCCCATTCGTCAGGAGCCGGTCATTGACCACCGGGAGCTTCCTGACGACCAGGAAACCGAGGGGACGACGATCCGGATTGTCTGGTCGGAGTAACTTATCGCATGAGGAAGGAATCACGGATGGCAAATGCAGCGGAGTCTGGCACGACCAGGGTTTTGGAAAAACGAGGGGCGAAGCGAGCGGTTTCATCTTGCTCACTCTTGCGGGAAGCGAGGGCGCGGTTTTTACAATTGGCGGACGACTTCACGTTTCTCAACCCGCACTTGACCCTCGCCGTGGATTGGTTTGGTGAAGCTCTTGACGTCCAGGCCCGCGGGCCGGACTGGGAGAAATGGTCGCCGAGCGAGCCGACTCCTCCCCACTGGTACGACCTAGAGCGGTTCGAACGGCTGATCGCGGCGTACATCACCGGGGACGCTGACTCCGGTCGAGAGCGGACCGTTCGCGAGTTCATCGCCGAATTTCGCGGCCTCTCTGGCACGCAGAAGCAAAAGGCCGTCTTGGAGGCGTGTGGATTGTCGCGCGCCAGACTCTCCGAACTCGCCACCGAGGATGGGATTGATCGGGACGTCGCCAAAAAAACTCCTGGGTGCGATGAAGGAGCACACCAAGCCGGTCAGCCCGACACACCTGGGCGTCATCGGCAAGGAACACTTGGCCGCGCGGTTCGAGCGAATCGGCGCCGACATGGAGACGTTCCAGTACCGCAAGAAGCAGGGCCTGTTCGATGGGGTCCCGTGGGTCCTGGAAGCCGCTTTTGCATGGTGTCCGAACGCCGAGGAGCGGCGGATTGTCACCGGCATCAACTGGTCGCCGTGCATCGGCAATCCGTTTCGCTCGTTAGGCCCGTTCGGGGAGAGCCTGGACAGCATTTTGGAGGACCAACGAGCAGGAGCTGACGAGCCCGTTGTGCTCGTGCTGCACTTGGCATATCCGCGCGTGGAGTTTGCAGATCGGGGAAAGTCCGCACTTGTTCTGAGGAGATAACGCAAATGCAGGGCACCGTAATTGCCGACGTGGTTCGTTCGGTAACGAAAAAGTGGGCCAAACAACGGAAGCGCGAGGAGCGAGACGCACATGCGAAGTTTCGTCGCCGGACGGCCTTGGTGCGCCGCAGCAAGGTTACTGTGAAGGATGCGGCCTACCACGTCATGGAGGAGGCTTATCTAAAGGCGAGCAGCAACAACACACTACCCGCGCATGCCCGGCAGATCATGTACGCCGCCCGAGGGCGGATCCTGGAACTCACCGGAGAAGACCGCCTGAACGACGCCTACTTCACCCAACGGTTGCTTCCAGACTACATGGCGGACTTCCCGGAAGAAACGGCTGCGTGGGACGTGGTATTCGATGCCCGCGGCAATTTCCACGAGCCACATACTGGTCGAATCGTCCCGCTGGGGACCCTTAGTGTCAGGCAGTATTTGGAGCAGATTGGCCAGCCACGTAGTGACGAACTCGGGATCTCCGGAGGCGGATTATATCCGACATGCGGGCCGGAGAATCGGTACCAGGCGGTCCTCTTTATCGAGAAGGAGGGATTCCTGCCCTTGCTCCAGAGGGTTCGGCTCGCGGAGAGGTACGACATTGCGATCATGTCGACGAAGGGGCTATCGGTAGTCGCCAGCCGAGCGTTGGTGGACCGGGTTTGCGCCGAGCACGACACACCGCTACTGGTTCTCCACGATTTCGACAAGGCCGGGTTCTCCATTGTCGGAACCCTGAGTCGAGACACCCGCCGGTACACGTTCGAGAACGACATCGAGGTCGTGGATCTGGGGCTTCGCCTGGAGGACGTCAAAGCCCACGCCCTGGAGTCCGAGGATGTCCACCTGAAATCGGACCCGACTGCGAATCTGCTCGAAAACGGGGCCACCGCGGAGGAGGTCGAGTTTCTTCGGCAGGGGAAACGGGTTGAACTGAACGCCTTTGCCAGCGGCGACTTTGTTCAGTGGATCGAGTCGAAGCTGGAGGAGCACGGTGTCAGGAAGGTTCTGCCGGCGGACGACATCTTGGAACGGGCGTATCGGCGGGAGCTAACGCACCAGTATGCCCGCCAGCAGGTGGAGCGAGTGATCCGAGAGGCCGAGAAACAGGCCGGCAGTGCGAAAGTGCCGAAAGACTTACGCCAGAGCGTGCTCGCACAGATAGAAGCCGACAGGTCTCTCCCGTGGGATTCTGCCCTCGCGACCGTAACCAGGAAGGGGTTGCCATGAAAGTGCTTGAGGCTGCCTTGGAGTACCACAGGCTCGGCTGGTCCCTGATCCCAATTCGGGCGGGCACGAAGGAGCCGTGTGTGAAGTGGGCACGCTATCAGATTACGCGAGCCGACGAGGAAGCTGTTCGTGAGTGGTTTGGCGACGACGCCCCCCGATCGTTGGCCGTGATCCTGGGAGAGGTTTCGGGGTCTCTGATATGCCGCGATTTCGACAAGATCGAAAGCTACGAGCTTTGGGCGACGGAACGCGGAGAACTCGCCCGAACGCTGCCCACGGTTGAAACGAAGCGGGGAAAGCATGTCTATTGCCGGGGCAATGTCGAACAGGTCCGGGCCAACAGTAAGTCCGACGGGACGATCATTTCTTTCGACGATGGCGAGGTGCGGGCGGGCGGCTATTGTCTGCTGCCTCCGTCAGTACACCCAAGTGGCCACGTCTACCACTGGATCGGCGCAGTACCCGAAGACGTGCCTTTTATTGATCTCGACAGTGCGGGCTTCCTGTGCAACAGAGAGGACGGAGAAAACAGAGGAGGACAGAAGACATTAGGTTGTTGCTCTCTGCCTTCTCTGACCTCTCCGACCTCTCCGTCCACTCTGTCCTCTCTGTTGCATGAGGCGCTAGATAAGGCTGTCAGGCGGACCATACCCGAGGGGCACGGTCACAGACACCACAAGCTCTTCCACTTGGCGAGGGCGATCAAGGCACTCCCGGGCCTTGCTGACGCGCCCGTGAACGAACTGAAACCGTACGTCCGCAAATGGCACGAACAGGCACTCCCACACATCCGAACTAAGGCGTTTGAGGAAAGCTGGTTCGACTTCGCCGAGGCATGGGACAAGGTGAGGTTCCCCGAGGGGGCAGGTCCCATGGACGAGATCTACCAGAGGGCCGTCCGGACCGACCCTCCTGAAGTCGCCTCGCAATACGAGTCGCCCAAGTTGAGGCTTCTGGTCGCGCTGTGTCGGGAGTTACAGCGAGTCTGGGGCGATGCGCCCTTCTACCTGTCGGTACGTACCGCGGCGCACTACGTGGAGGTTGACGTCTCCACGGCCTGCCGCTGGCTGCGCGGGCTTCGCCTCGACGGGATCCTCAAGCTCACGACGAGGGGAGATCAGAAAAAACGCCGCGCAAGCCGGTACGTTTATCTTGCTGACTAGACCGTCCAAAGAGGTCCTTTTTTACAGAACGGCTGTCCGACAGAACCAAGCTGCGAGACAGACGCTTCGATCCAATTTGGTCTAAACCTTGGCCCACACGGAAGTTCCTTTGCATGTAGAGCTAACTCACGAGGGAAACAATGGCACGGATTCATCTCCCGCGCGGAAGGGCATCAAGGATTCATGCGTCACCTTCAAGGGACGTTCTCCCCTTCACTCGGAAGCTGGTTCTCATGAACCTGAAGCTCAATCTGGATTGGCTGGAAAAGCAGCCGGACAGAAAGGGCTTGCTACGCGACAACCACGATCGGGCCCTGAACATCATGGTCGGCTGTTTTCAGACCCTGGGCGAGTGCAACTATAGGGCCGCGGGCTGGATCGACCGTCGCAACGGGAGACGCCGGAGGCTGGAAAACATCCGGGAGTGCTACACCACCCAGGCTGGAAAGCGAGCCCTCGGCCAGCTACTGGAGCTAACGATCTGCGCCCTGGAGGCGGCTACTTGGATCGACACCATGCCGGTCGGGGCTCTACCGACGCCGAAAGAGCCCAAACGGCAAACCGAGGCCCAAACATCGCAATTGCTGGCTGCCAGCCAAAAAGCCCGGCAGAAACGTGAGGAGTACCAGGCGCGCTTAGACGCAGCAAGACAGGCCCGCTCCGGACTCGGGGTATGAATGGTCGTTAAGTCCGGAGCGGCCCCAAAAAAGTGCTGTTTTCGCCGGGTTTCAGAGGGGGTGTGAACGTCATTTTCCGAATTGGGCCGATAGCCGAAATGAGACGCAGGGGGTTACGCGCATGCGCAGAGAATGGGCGTGCGGCAGACGGCAAGGGCAGGCTAAAAGGACGCGGAACGTGAGAAGCCGGAATCGTCAGAACGGTCCCGACCCGACTCCATGTGACTTGCAAACGTCAGAAGGCGTTTTCGCGTTCCTGGCTTTTCGGCGGGATATCGCCAGGACGGATCTGGCTGTTCATGGATCGGGTCTGTACCTCTGCGGAGGACGCCGTACGGGCCCGAACAGAGAACGCCATTCGGGGGGAGGGAGTGGCTGATTCGGAGGTGTCGCGGGGCGGCGGTTGTGCTTGTATCACGTGCGTCACCGTCCAAAATACGGCTCATTTCGGGCATGCTTTACGACGCAAGTGCCTCTGCCAATTGTTGTTACAGCATACCCCCCGGCTTTCTGGCCTCCTGGGGTGAAGACATGAGAACTTGGGCAAAGTTCTTCGGCGACCACGAGTCGTCGAACCGCAAGAATCGGGACGTCGGGCCGGCTCGAAGTGTCAGGTTTCAATCCATCTTGGACTTCGGCCTCCGGCGTCCTGGAGATTACCCACTTACACA
>JBDRTC010000698.1:0-3055 GCA_043824335.1 Planctomycetota bacterium
TCGTTCATCTGACGCCTTAGAAGAACGGGAGGCCGAAATGGCCACTGGAGATCGCCGCGTCCGTTTCTACTCAAAGAAGCTCCTGGGGCTGACGGCCCTCAAGGACCGCTTCTTGGACATTTTCGTCAAGTGGTTTGGCGACCACGGGGCGCGCGTGTGGCCGCGTTCTGGTTTTTTCGAGCACGTCAACATCATCGCGTCCGGCCCGAACCAATTCGATCTGGACCCGTTGCCGGTCGAGGGCGTGGACAACAGCGGCCACTTCCTGTTCCCGACCACGTTCGTGACCAACATCCCCTTTGAGAACCTGGCCATTACCAACTACCACGTGGCGTTCAAGCACGAGCTGATCGAGAGCGGCGTCGAAAGCAACCCGCGCACGGGCGCCTCGTCGTACGTGGACTACGAGGAAGTCGCCGGACACAAGGGTGTCCCTGATCTCGTGACCGTGGGCGCGACAACCATTACGTTCCGCATCAACAATCTGCTTGACCCGGGCGGCATCTACTCGCACGCAGAGCGTACCGTACGAGTGTGGAAGAACGTCCCGGCGTCGTCCATCACCGCCCAGGCGTTCGAGGACTGTGTGGTAGTCTACGGCGGTGGCCACAACACCATAACGACGACCGCTCCCGGTGGCGCCGGCCTGTTCGGCCAGGTGGTTGCCAGCGACGTAGAAGCCGACTACACGGTCTGCCTACTCGGGCCGCGGGTGTGCAAACTGACCAACTTGGCTGCCCTGGCCGACCACGCCTACGTGGGATTCGTCACGGGCGGCGGCGCGGGCAACCCCATCGCCGGCAGTGATACCACGGGCCAGTGGAACCCGATCAGCTTCGCGGATCTCAACGAGGTCATCGAGGTATGCCCCGAGGGCGACTACAAGATTTGCGTCACGCCCGAGGCGGGATGTGCGGCCACTGAGCCGCAGATCAGTGTTCTGGACGGCGCTCAGCGGATGTGGCGAGTTCAGAAGAACGGCTACATGGTAATGGACAACGGCGGCGCCGACTCTCCTCGCCAAACTCTCAAGAGCACGGGCGGCGACGCCCACATCCAGAATGTCGGCGGAGACCTCTGCGGCATCGTTGCCGCCGTGACCGACGCGGTGAGTCTCAAAAACCTCGCCGACGCCGCCAGGTCTGCCATCCTGCGACTTCCCTCTACGGGCGGAAACGCAGATTTCCAGAACATCGCCGGAGTAGTTTGCCTCGACCAAGAAATCCAAATCACCGGCCCTTACATCAAGAACATCGGGGTGGCTTCAGCGCGAGTGGATCTGGTCACTACCGGAGTGGGCCATGTCGCCAGCGTAGTCTTGGACTCAGTTACGGGCGATCTGGTTCTTGACGCCGACAGCGAAGTCAGGACGGCCAAGACCCTCGCCCTGGATCTCAACGCCGCCAACTCGTCCTTGCTGCGCCTCGATTCCACGGGCGGCGACGCAACGCTCCAGAACATCAACTCCACCCTGACACTGGAAGTCCAGAATACCAAGGTGGTCAAGGTCAAGTCGCCTGGTGGCTCGTCTGTTCTGGAAGTCGATTCAGTTTTGCGTGCCGCGGCCGTTCTCTCTCTCGACGACACGAACATCGTCACGGCAATCAACGTGTCGGACGCCTCTCCCGACAACGATCTTCACGCCCAGTTCACGATCAGTCGCCTTGGCCCGAAGCGCAACTTGCTCTACGCGGTCAACGTCGTTGCCGAACACGAATTGCAGTTCAACCAACTCCTCGGCCCCTCTGTCCAGTCGGGGTGCGAAGTCAGTTCGGCCGGCGGATTCATGATCCGGGTGGACGCGGGCTACGTAACTCTTCAAGGCCAGCGATTTTATCACCCGGCTGAACTAGCCGTCGGCCCCTTGGGGGCTGCGGCAAGCTGGTACGTCTACCTCAACAAAGCGACGGGTGCAGCCGGCTGGGTCGACACCATGGCGGGCTTTGACCCGGAAAACCTCCTGCTGGCCCGAGTGACCACGAGCGGCGTCGGCATCTCCGCGGTTCTCGATCTCCGCTACATGATGGACGATCTGGAAAAGCGAATCGACATCTACGCCGGTAACGCCCGGGGGACTCACTTCGCTACGCTAGCCAAGGCCGTCCGGTGGGTGGGAGAGATGGTCAACTCGACTGTCGGAGCCACGTTCACCCGCAACTTCCGCATCCGAATCGCGGGAACGTGTATCGAGACGAATGCCAGCCTGCCCATCGTCCTCCCGTGCGACGGGTTGGTCATTGAAGGCACAGGCAAGGACTCTGGAACTGCGATCTTCTGGGACTCCAACAAGGCCCTCATTGACCTCAACGGAAAAGATCACTTCGTACTGCGCGACGTACTTATCGCGTACGACGCGGCCGTGGACATGGGGCCGGGTGCCGCTCCCACTCGCCACGTCATCGAGCAGACAGGCGCCGTGACTTCGGACGAGGTGCTGATTCAGAACGTCTTGTTCAAGTGGTTGGGCACTTCGATGCCCCACGGCCTGGTTTACAACTCCGTCGGCACAATCAACGGCTTGGTCGTAGACAACTGTACTATAGACACGACTTCCGATTACTTCATTGTCAATATTGGAGACAACGCCTTGGTTCGCGGGTGTCGGTTTACGCGGGTTGGATCGGGCATGGCTGGTGCAGGACAGACAACCCAGACCAACGGAATCGTTCTTAGCGGGGAAAAGAGCCGGGTTGAGGGTAACACCATCAGCGGAGATTTTCCCGACACCAAAGCCCTCGTGCTCATTCAGACGACGAAGTGCCGAGTTTCAGGCAACTCCATCCACGCCACGCTGAACGTGGGCGGCACCGTGGCCTACGGAGTAGTGCTGAACAACGCTTCTGGCTACTCGGTAGTGGATGGCAACGAAATCGTCGTGGTCCGCGGCTACGGGATCTACGTCGATGCGTGTGACCACGCCTCCATTCGAGGAAACACGATCTACGTGAGCACAACCGGCACGGGTATACACCTGGATACCGGAGCAACCTACAACGCCGTCACGGGCAACTCCATCAACATAGTCAGCGGCACCGGAATACTGATGCACGCTGCG
>JBDRTC010000699.1:0-3393 GCA_043824335.1 Planctomycetota bacterium
GCACGGGATACGAAAGTTCCCGCTCCTTTGCCGAGCACTCCGGTCGACCGCGGCCGAGCGTAATGGTTTTCTTCCGCTTCGTGATACCCGCCGAACGCAGTCGGCGGGCGTTTCGAGAAATTTGAGACCGGAGCCATGCCGATCGCCCCTCACCCCTCATCTCTCGCGAAAACGGGCACAGTCTTACCGGTCTCTTGGGATTCAAGCGCGGCGGTGAAGAGCCGGTGGCTCATCGCGGTTTCTTCCAGGGTGGCGCAGCCGGCGAAGCGGGATGGGGGCGAGCCGTGCTCCAACTCGTAGAGGAAGGCGGCCCACATCTGGAGGATCGCGTCGCTGAATCCGAACTCGAAAATCGCTCCGGAGATGGTCGCGAAGGCGCCTTCGCAGCCCACTTCCACCTGCCCCCAAACCTGCTCGCCGCCGCCGTACTCCAAGAGTTCGAGTCGCTTGGGGTTCCTGGTGGAAAAGCGCACGGAAGCCTTGGTGCCGAGGATCTCCAGATACCAGGTGTTCTTCTCGCCCGGCGCGATCCGCTGGGTCTTGAGGGTCCAGGGGAACTCGGTTTCGGTGGCCGGATCGCGCATGCGCGAGAGCAACGTAGCGTTGTCCCACGTTTCGCACGGGGCGAAGCGGCCTTCGGCATCGGGCCGCTCGGTCATGATGTTCGACAGAACGGCCCGAACGTCAACCGGTTCCCAACCGGCCCGAAACGGCACGTGACAGGCGTGCATGCCCAGGTCGCCCATCACGCCGTAGCGGCCGTTCAGTTCGACGATCCGCTTCCAATTGATCGGCTTGTTCGGGTCCAGGTCGCTGGAGTGGAGGAAGCCGGTCGAAAGCTCGATGACCCGGCCCAGCGCACCGGAATCGATCATTTGGCCGATGCGTTGAACCGCGGGAAAGAAGGGGAACTGCGACGAGCAGCGGACGAACACCTCCGGGCGCTCGCCGGCCGCCCGAAGGATCGCCTCGTTGGCCGCCCGGTCGATGCCGAAGGGCTTCTCGCCCATCAGGTGCTTTCCGGCGCGGATCGCGGCCGTGTAAACCTCCTCGTGCAAGTAATGGGGCACGGCCGCGTACACGGCCTCGACCCGATCGTTGGCCAGCAACTCCCGGTAGTCCCGGGTCACCTGCTTGATCGAGTCGAATCGCTCGGTGAACCAGCCGAAGCGGTTCTCCGACCGGTTCGCAACGGCCACGATCTCCGGGCGCACGTCGAGTTCCGTCAGATGGCACCACCGCGCCGCGGCGCTGGCAAACTCCCTGCCCATCAGGCCGCAGCCGATGATTCCGAAGGGTATTGTTTTCATCAGTGTAGGTATTCCAGTTCCCTCTCTGTCTCCCCGATCGATTCATCGATGATGTCCAAGCCTTTCAGCAGCACCTCGTCTTCCATCACCACGGGCGGGCTCATGCGGAGGATGTGACCGGCGGGAATCCAGGCCAGGCCCTTGGCGAACGCCTTCTGGTAGACGAGCTTGCCCGCGTCGTCGAACGGCTCCTTGGTAGTGCGGTCCTTGACCAGCTCGATGCCCATCAGGCAGCCCATGGCGCGGACGTCGCCGACGATCGGGTGCTGCTGCTTGATCCGCTCCATCCGCTCTAGCGCCAGCTCGCCCAGGTGCAGGCTCCGCTGGAGCAGGTTTTCTTCCTGGATGACTTCGATTGTGGCCAGAGCGGCGCCGCAGGCCATTGGGTTTCCGCCGTAGCTTGAGGAGGCCGAGATCGACTCGAACGATTCCTTGTATGGCTCGCGCACGGCAACACAGGTGACGGGAAATCCGTTGCCGAACCCCTTGCCGATGGAGACGACGTCGGGCACCACGTTCCAGTGCTCAGTCGAAAGCCACTTGCCGGTCCGGGCCCAACCGGTGAGCACCTCGTCGGTCATTAGGAGGATGTTTCGCTCATCGCAGAACGTGCGCAGTTTGCCGAAGAAGTCGTCGGGCGGCATCACCGAGCCGGCCCAGCCCTGGATCGGCTCCAGCACAAAGCCGGCCACGTCGCCCACGGTCGCCTTGTCGATGTAGTCGTCGAAGAAGTCGAGGTACTTGTCGGTGTCGGGCGAGCCGTCTTCGCGGGTGAACAGCGGCCGGTACGTGTTGGGGCGAGGCAGCATGTGCATGCCCGGGGCGCGGACCCGGCCGTAAACCTGCGAGCGGACGTGCCCCAACGACACGCTGCCGTACGTCTTGCCGTGATAATCGTAGAAGCAGGAGAGCATCTCGCTTCGGCCGGTGGCGGCCCTGAGCACGCGCATGCCGGCCTCGACCGCCGTCGTGCCCGAGTCGTAGAACTGAAAGCCGTCGAGATCGCCCGGCAGAATCTCGGCCAGCTTCTCCACCAGTTCGGTTTTCACCGGCGTCGTGAAATCGTGGGCGTTCATCAAGGTGGCGGCGTGCCTTTGGATCGCCTCGGTCACCTTCGGGTGGCAATGGCCCAGCGTGGTGACGTAGATGCCGGAAGAGAAATCGAGGTAAACGTTCCCATCGACGTCGGTGAGCGTCGAGCCGTGACCCTTTTCAAAAGCCACCGGAAAAAGCTTGACCTGGCCGCTCAGGCCTTTGAAATGCCTGGAGCACCGCTCGTGCAGCAGTTTCGACCGGGGCCCGGGCGGGGCGACCTTGATGTTCGGACAAGCGTCGAGATCCACGTGGGCCCAATACTCGGCCCGGCTGGCAATCGTCATCCGTCAATCCCCTCAGTTTTCGTAGGTTATGCTTCAGCATAACAGTGCATGCAGGTTATGCTTCAGCATAACGGGTCGTTGATTGATCGTGATATGCTGAAGCATAACCTACTTCCGTGATATGCTGAAGCATAACCTACCTCATGGTTCAAGCATTCACGGTGTCCACCAGCCGCCGCGCATTTCCGTATAGAATCGTCTCAATATCGTCGCGCTTGAGCCCGAGGTCGTCACATGCTGTCTTCAACGCGCGGAGCGCCTCGTACATGTACAGGGTATATTCTGCCTCCACCTCCGGCGGCTCGCGATCGCGATTGAAATGGAACGGGTAGTCGGTTCGGTTCACGTACTCCCGCCCGTGCCATTGGCGGCGGCCACGCATGTAGAAGATCGGGTTGTCGGTGCCGTAGAGGATCCGCCTTGGCCCGAGCGTTTCCAGGGCGAAGCGGTGCACGTCGGGGTTCATCACCGCGGAGTTGTCGAAGTAGAGGCCCTCGTCGTCGGCCAATTGCGGAAGCGATTCCTCGGCGTGCGGCAACGTGTAGCTGCGGCCCAGGTGCGCGAGCACCACCACGACGTTGGGATACCGCCGGCGAATCTCCTTGATCTCGGCGATGTTTTGCGGATGCCCGAGCCGGTCCGCTTTGGGAACGTGGAGCGTCAGCCAAGCGCCCCGGTCGTCGAGCAGCTCGAGCTGATGGTGG
>JBDRTC010000700.1:0-3759 GCA_043824335.1 Planctomycetota bacterium
GCCTTTCGAGCCTTCGGGCGATATTGAGGGACGAGGGGCATGGAGTGTAGGGTGCGTTAAACGCACCATTCGTTGTGCATTGGTGCGTTTCACGCACCCTACGGAACTGGAGCTTAACCGATGACGTTCACCTTTCAGCGACGATATCGAGGGCCGGTCCGGTTGGTGATCCTCGACTGGGCCGGGACGACAATGGACTACGGCTGCTACGCGCCGGCGGTCGTCTTCATCGAGGTCTACAAGCGCAGCGGCGTGGAAATCTCGATGGAGGAGGCCCGGGAGCCGATGGGGGCCCACAAGCTGGTCCACATCCGCAAGATTTCCCAGATCCCCGCGGTGGCCCGGCGGTGGCGGGAGGTGCACGGCCGGCCGTGCACGGAGGAAGCCGTTCAGTCGATGTTCGAGGAGTTCGTGCCGCTTCAGCTCGATTGTTTGGCCCAATAAGCCGACCTGATCACGGGCACGCTTGAGGTGGTGGCCGAGCTTCGCAGGCGGGGGATCAAGATCGGGTCGACGACGGGGTACACCGGCGAGATGATGGAGTTGCTGTTGGCCGAGGCTGCCCGGCGGGGCTACTCGCCCGACTCGACCGTCTGCGCAACCGACGTTCCCGCCGGCCGGCCCGAGCCGTGGATGTGTCTGGAGAACGCGCGGAACCTGGGCGTCTACCCGATGGAGGCGTGTGTCAAGATCGGCGATACGCTTCCTGATATCGAGGAGGGGCTCAACGCGGGCATGTGGACCGTCGGCCTGGCCCGAAGCGGCAACGAGCTGGGACTGAACGCGGAGGAGATCGCGGCGCTTCCGGCCGACCAGCTCCAGGCACGCTTAGAGCGAGCCTGCCAGCGCATAGCCCGAGCCGGCGCCCATTACGTGGTCGACACGGTCGCCGACGTGCTCCCCGTGATCGACCGGATCCAAGAACAACTTGCCGCGGGCGAGCGTCCCTAAAACCATTTAGCCGGCGGGCTTGCCCGACGGGATCCAGGCATGGCCGAAACCTCGCGCGCAATGGTGTTCCACGAGGCCGGGCGCCCGCTTGAGCTTTGCCGATATCCGCTGCCGCGCTTGGCCGATGGCGAAGTCCTTGTCCGGATCACCTGTTGCACGCTCTGCGGCAGCGACGTCCACACCTACGAGGGGCGCCGCTCGACGCCCTGCCCGACGGTGCTGGGGCACGAGATCCTCGGCCGGGTCGCCGGTCTGCCGTCGGGGTCGCGAGTGTGCGACGACGAGGGGACGCCGCTTAAGATCGGCGATCGGATCACCTGGTCGGTGGCCGCCGGTTGTGGGAGCTGCTTCTTCTGCCGGGACGGGCTTCCGCAGAAGTGCGAGCGCCTGTTCAAGTACGGCCACGAGCGGACCGGCGACCGGCGCCCGCTGAGCGGAGGGCTGGCCGACTACTGCCATCTCGCCCCCGGGACGGCTGTTTTTCGCCTGCCGCCGGCGCTCGTCGACGCGGTTGCCTGTCCGGCCAACTGCGCCACGGCGACCTGTGCGGCCGCGATGCGATATGCCGGTCCGTGCGAAGGCCGCGTCGTGCTCGTGCAGGGCGCCGGCATGCTGGGACTAACCACGGCGGCGATGGCCGCCACAAGCGGCGCGCGGGAAGTGCTCGTTTGCGATAGGCTGACCGAGCGTCTGGAGCGTGCTTGCGGTTTCGGCGCTACGCAAACGGCGTGTGTCGATCCGGACGACGCCGCGCTTTCCAGCATGGTTAAAGAGGCCACGTCAGGACGCGGCGTCGACGTCGCCATCGACCTAAGCGGCGACCCGACGGCCATGGAGGCCGGGATCGAGCTCTTGCGGATCGGCGGACGTTATGTGTGGGTCGGGGCGGTCTTTCCCGCAAGGCCGCTTTCCATTTCCGCCGAAACGGTCGTCCGCAAGCTCCTCTCCGTTCAAGGCGTCCACAATTACCGTCCCGAGGATCTCCGGGTAGCCTTGAGATTTCTCGAAAAGAATCACGCGAGATTTCCTTTCGAGGAGCTGGTTGCGGAGACGTTTTCCCTGGAGGATGCCGACGCGGCCTTTGCCCACGCGTCGCGAAGCGGCGCCCTTCGCGTGGCCGTGAGGCCGTAGCGTTTGCCGGACGAATTCCGGAAAGTCGATGAACGAACAGGTGGGGAGACGCGATGACACTGGCCAAAGTTCTCGTAGGCGTTTGTCTCTTTTCGGGGTGCGGAATCTCGGCGGCCGAGGAGGAAACCGGCCCGGGCAACGCACCCCGCGTCGTCGCGGTTCCCACCGGCTCGGACCCGTTCAGGTCGAGTACCTATCAGCCTTCCTCGCAAACCGACCGCGGCGAAGCCGCGCCCATCCGGTTGCGCTCCGGGCCGCACTTGTTCCTCGACGATTTCCTCGTCGCCAAAGCGGCGGGCGTCCGGCGGCGGGTGAACTCCCCCAAGCGCGATCCGGGGATTCCCAACCCGATCATCACCGGCAAGGAGGACCAATGCGTGGCGCCTTACATGACGGTGATTCGCGACCCCGAGACCGGCCGATTCCGCATTTGGTACAACGTCTACAAGGCGAAGCACACCGACGGCTCCGCCCGGTTCGCCACCATGGAGTCAGTGGACGGCATCCGCTGGATTCGTCCGCATCGCGTGCTCAAGGACCCGGGGCCGATCAATTTCGGGTGCTCCGTCGTCGACGAAGGGCCGGACTTCCCGGATCCCGCCGAGCGGTACAAGCTCGCCTGGTGGAGCGAGGGGGGCTTGAAGATCGCCGTATCGGCCGACGGGCTCGACTGGTCGATGTTTCGGCCGTACCCGGTCGTGCGTCACAACCACGACATCAACAACCTCTATTTCGACCCGCTCCGCCGGCGGTACGTGGCGACCGTCTCCGTCTACACGACCGGCCCCACGTGGTCGAACCAGCGCCGAAACACAATGCACACCGCCAGCCGGGACCTCGTCGAGTGGGAGCAGCCGTGGTACGTGATCACGGCAGACGACCGGGTCGACGAGGGCCAGACCCAGTTCTACGCCATGAACGGGTACCTCGATCGAGGCAACCTGATGATCGGCCTGGTCAAGGTCCTCCGCGACGATCTCCAAGCCCCCCAAACGCCCCAGGGCGCGTTCGGCGTCGGTTACACCACGCTGGCCTGGACCCGCGACGGTGAGCACTGGGTCCGCGACACGACTCCGTTCTTCGAGCCCGACCCGAACCCGGCGGCCTGGGACCACGCGCATGCCTGGGCGGATTTCCAGGTCCCGGTGGGCGACGACGTCTACCTCTACTACGGCGGCTACAAGTTTGGGCACAAGATGGACCGCTGGGAGGGCCGCCAGATCGGCCTGGTCCGCATGAAGCGAGACCGCTACGTGTCGCGCGACGCCGATGCCGGGGGCGGAACCCTTCGCACCCCTCCGCTCGCGCTCTCAGGCAACCGAATCACCTTGAACGCCGAGGTGAGCGGCGAGATACGCGTTCGTCTCCTCGACGCCGAGGGCAAACCCCTCCCCGGGTTCGACGCTGCCGATTCAAGCCCCGTAAAGGGCGATTCGCTCGCACACGAGGTTCGGTGGAAGCAATCTCCAGCCCCGTTGCCGGACGAGCCCGTAAGCATCGAGTTCCTTCTCGAAGACGCCCGACTGTACGGTTTCGACCTGCTCGAATAGCGAGGAAACAGGGGTAGAGTACATTTCGCAGTCTGAAAAGAGGTTCATCCGGATCTTGCGTACTTCGTCGCAACTCGTGACCACGTGAGAGTTTCCCAACACCCGCGATAAGCCCGTCAATCAGATG
>JBDRTC010000701.1:0-5526 GCA_043824335.1 Planctomycetota bacterium
CCAACCCACGAACACCATCCCGAGCGGGATGACAATTGCCAACACCAAGCCAACGATGTCTTCCATACTAACCTCGGAAGGAAGAGACTACGTTCCTGAGTCTTGCCGACGCTCCCCCGCGACCGTCGCACCCACGTGGACCGCGCCGGCCTTGCATCACGCGTCCGCCAGCACGACGGCCGTGCCGTAAACGTAAAGTTCGGCGGCGCCCGCCGTGATCGAGCTGGTGGCGAAGCGGACGTTCAGCACGCCGTTGGCGCCAAGCTGCTCGGCCTGGGCGATCATCCGGCTCATCGCCTCGCGGCGGGACTCGATCAACAGCTCCGTATAGCCCTTCAGCTCGCCGCCGAAGATGTTCTTGAAGCTGGCGGCGATGTCGCGGCCCATGTGCTTCGCCCGAACCGTGTTCCCCTGAACCAGCCCCTTCACTTCCCGGATCGACTTGCCGGGCACAAACTCGGTGTTGACGACAATCACGAACGGTCCTCCTTCGATCGGGAGAATGGGTGACGAGATAGACTGTTGATAGCGTTTCGCGAACCGGCTGTCAATAAACCCCGAACCGAGGGCACGAAGATTCTTCGGCCCCATGCAATTACAACCTCGGTCCCAAGCTCTGCTTGGGACCGCACTTGCGGCCAACTTCTGTCTCGCCGACTCGCCCAAGGGGGCAAAGCAATGCTGCGAAGAGGGAGTGTTCCCAAGCGGAGCTTGGGAACAAGGAACGAGAATTCTTGCGTCCTTCGTTATTCGCTATTCGTCCTTGGTTATTGGGCATTCTCTATTGGGCATTCGTCCCTTCCGTGGCCGCCCTCAGGTGAACCGAAAGCGTGCCGGCGTTATCGCCAAGCTCGGCCGACGAGTCGTTGACTCGCAAAAAAAGGGTGCCGGAGCGTTCGGGCGTCAGGGTGGTTCCCAGCCCGCCGGCGACGGGGCGAATCAGCCCGCTGGGCTCACCGGCTGCGGCGGGCTCCGCCCGCACTGCGGCCAGGAGCATCCCCAGCGGCAGGCCCTTGTAGTAGCGGATCGAGACCCCGCCCGGCTCGCACCACCAGACCTGTGGCTGGTCGGCCACCTGGTAGCGTCCCGAGGCGCGGATCCGGTACACGACGCCCGCCTCCAGCCTAAAACCGCTGTTCTGCCAGCCCCGGTCGGCGCTCACCTCGACGCTTTCGCCTTCCTCCGCCAGCGGTCGGCCCGGCGTGAAGTCGGCGGCCGTCCTGGGGATATCGTGCCCGTACTCCAGATCGGCAATGAAGACCTGCCACTGTTCGGCCAGGTCGTCCCAGTCGTCGCCGATCAACTCCCGGAACCGGCCGGAAAAATCGGGCTCCCGCAGGAACCGGGGAAGCTGCCGGAACCGCTCCTGGTAACGGGGATGACGCTCCAAGAGCACGGCCGCCGCCCAGCACCAGGCATAGGGCTCGGTACGCAGGTGGGCCCGGGGTCCGTATTCCAGCACGCTTTGGAACGTTTTTGCCCGATGGGCGGCGAAGTCGTCCTGGATGATCTTGATCCGCCCCCACATGGGCACCTCGTCGCGGCTGGCCGGCACGTGACCAAGCGTCACCCGACCTTCGTGCCAGCGGTGCGTTCCCAATAGCTCGGCCATCCCCTCCATGTACCACGGCGGCCCGTTGCCGCCCACGATTGTGTTGATAATGCCATGCGTGCCCTCGTGCAAAAGCAGATGCCGCCGGTAATAGGCGCTCGGCTGCTCGTAGAGCCAGAGTTCGTGGTTCTCGGAAAAACCGTGCTCAAACGGCGGCAACTCCTCGGGCAGCAGCCCGGCGCGCCGGAAGGCGTCTTGGTCCTTCATCAAGAAGCCGGTCATGTGCCAGTCGGGATGATCGGCCGGATCGATGCCGAAACGGTCGCACCATTGCGGAAACGCCTGACGGAAAACCTCGGGCAAGACGTCGACTTCTTCGTCGGGCGGTAGGTCCGTAAACAGCGTCAGCCGCTCGCCCTCGACCTTGCGGATCCCCTCCGCGGCCGCCCGGGCTTCGTCAACTTCCAGCGGGGGCAGCCCGGGGATTTCCCCGGAACCCGTATCGGCAACATGGAGCAGATCGGCCAGCGAACGCACCCGCTCGGGCTCGGGCCAGTCGTCCGACGCCTCGTCGCCATCCTCCTTGTTTCGCGCGTGAGACGTGGATAGGGATTGTCGTTGGGTGGCTGCAGATGGTCGGATGGCCGGAGATTGTCGGGTGGCTGGGGTCGAGCGCGGCGAGCCCCCAGCAACTCCCCGGGAAGTCCCTCCCGGCGCCGCCTCGCCACCACACCCGGCCATCAAGCAAGCGATCGCCACCCATGCGGCGACCGCCAGTCCTGAACCCTGAACCCCGAATCCTGAACCCTCGAACCTCACTTCCGGCTCCCGGCCGGGATGTTGCGGACCGCCTCCTTCTCTCATACCCTAATTGTAGAGCCCATTGCAAAGAATCCGCAACACTAGCGCCCCGCGACTCATGAAGTTGTCAGTTGGGTGGCACTGGCGTCTCGCCAGTGCTTGGGTCCCGACACTGGCGAGACGCCAGTGCCACCCACAAACTCGAGCTTGAAAGACCGCTGGCCCGACGCGCGAGCGAGGGGCGAGAGGGTACCAACCCACCGCTCTCGGCGACCAAGCCGCAGGGAGTCGATCCATGTCAGGCAAATCCGCGACAACGTTCCCCGCCTCCGCGCCCACCGCCAAACGGCATTCGTGTCGCCGGGCCGTGCTCGCCTGGTGCCTGGTGGGGCTTTGTCTGATCCTGGTCGGCTGCTGGAGCGACTCGGGGCCCAGGATCGTCGTCTACACGGCGCTCGACTCCGAGTTCTCCGAGCCGATCTTTGCCGACTTCACCGCCGAAACGGGCGTCGAGGTCCTCCCAAAATTCGACACGGAGGCCACCAAGACTGTCGGGCTGGCCCAGGCGATCATGGCCGAGCACGAGCGGCCGCGGTGCGACGTTTTTTGGAACAACGAGATCCTCAACACCCTGCGGCTCGAAGCGAAAGGATTGCTGGACGCCTACCACTGCCCGGCCGCCGAAACCTACCCAAAGATGTTCCGCTCGCCGGAGGGAACCTGGCACGGGTTCGCCGCCCGGGCCCGGGTGCTCATCGTCAAGACCGACCTCGTGCCCGAGAGCGAGCGGCCCGGCTCGATCCACGATTTTCTCGACGAGAAGTGGCGCTCGAAGGCCGGGATCGCCAAGCCGCTCTTCGGCACCACGGCCACCCACGCGGCCTGCCTGTTCGAGTATTGGGGCGACGACCGGGCCAAGGAGTTCTTTCGCAAGCTCAAGGCCAACGACACCAAAATCCTGTCCGGCAACAAGCAGGTGGCCCTGTCTGTGGCCGCCGGGCAGTTGGCCTTCGGGCTGACCGACACCGACGACGCGATCATCGAAGTCGAGAAAGGGCTCCCCGTAACGATCGTCTACCCCGACCAGGGCGACGACGGCATCGGCACGCTCTTCATCCCGAACACGGTGGCGATCATCCGCGGCGGCCCGAACCCCCAGGCGGCCCGGCGCCTGGTCGACTATCTCCTCTCCCCACCGGTCGAAACGAAGCTGGCCGCCGGCCCCAGCGCCCAGATCCCGCTCAACCCGAAAGTTCTTGGGTCAACCCCGGGTGACTCCCCCGGTTCCAAATGCCGCGTGGAAACTCCCCGCACCGTCAAGCCGATGCAAATCGACTTCCCCTCCTCCGCCGCCCGCTGGGACACCGCCGCCAAGTTCCTCCGCGACGAGTTCACGGGCGGGGAGTGAAGCGATACTCGGCGCTCACGCGGCTGGGTGCCACTGGCGTCTCACCAGTGCCTCGGCCGTCCGAGGGAGTACCCGAGCTATCGCCGAGGATCGGCGTCCTCCTGGAGGTCTCGTTCCCGAATGCAAATCTCCCCCCAAAGCACTGGCGAACCGCCAGTGCCACGCAGCAGCTGAGCGGACGCTTATGAAACAAATCACAGTCCGGCGCTTTACGGGATTGCTGGTTACCTCCGGCCCGTGCAGTTGTGTCGCACGTCGGCTTCAACGCCAAAGGCGTTGTGTCGCGTATCCCGGGGTTGCGAAGCGACCCTGGGATGGGTTTCCCCAGGATAGCTGCGCAATCCTGGGCTATGGGACAAAACCGCGTCGCGGTTTCATCGCGCACGACGGGTTCACCAAGGCCGACGTTCCGTCGGCCGCTAAACGCCAAACGGAACACACGCCCGCAATGTTTAGCGGCCGACGGAACGTCGGCCTCGCATTGCCGATACTACTTCTCCAACGTCACCGCGAACAGCACGGGGGCGGCGGGGGTGTCGAGGTCGCGGAAGATGATCTTGTCGATCTTGACCGGGCGGAGCGTTGCGGCGAGGACGTTCACGTGCCACGAGTCGCCCTTGGGGCCGAGCAGCACTTCATCGGCCTGTGGGGAGCCCTGCCATTCGTCGATGGTGCGGCCGGTCACGAGGGGGACGGTTTGGGTTTGGCCGTCGGCGTAGTGGATCGCGTATTCGGCCACCGCGCCCCACTCGCCCGTGCCCTGGTCGAGCGACGACCAGCCGTGAACGTTCCCCAGGAAGAAAATGCGCCGGCCCTGCTCGCCGACCGGGATCTCGACCTCGTGCGGCCACTCGCGGTTCGCCGGCGCCCTGGGAGAGTGGAGGAGCACCATTCCTCGCCCGTCGTTTTGGGCCGGGTCGATCACCCGGAAGGGCACGCCGCCGATTTGTTGCTCGCCGACCGCCAGCCCGGTGAAGAGGAACCGGCTGTCGGGCTTTTGCGGCACGCCGAACGGGGCGGTGAACGGATCGGTGTTGGCCACCGGCGCGAGGTCGAGCATGCGGCACTCGTCGGGCGCAATCGCCGCCTCCACCGGCAGGGGAACCAGTCCGGGGATCGGCTTGCCCAAGAGCGGGGCGGCCTTTTCGAGGTAGAGGTTCACGACCGTGGGAAAGTCCCATCGCTTTTTCTGATCGGACCGCGTAACGACCTCGACGCCTTCGAGCGAGCCGACCAGCGGCCGCGACTCGGGCAAATGGAGGACGACGCGCCTGGGCGAAGTCCGCAGTTTGGCCCCGGGCGACTCACTCGGGTCTAACTCAAACTCGACCTGCACCCCATCCGCCTTGCCGCGCACGACCAGGTCCACCTGGCCGAAGTGCGTGGGCGCCCGTCGGACGCGGACTTCCTGGCCATCGGCCAACCACCAGTCGGGCACGGCCGCGAGCAAGTGCAGCTCGTCGGCTCGGTCGTCGACGAGCATGTGGCGGAGCATCACCGCGTAGTTCGACGCCCCGGTCACGTGCGGAATCGTGTTGCTCCAGGCGAAGCGTTCCTTGAAGAAGATCCCTTCAGGGAAGGCGTGCGAGGCGGACGAGTGGAGCAGGTACCAGTAGAAATCCTCGACCACCTGCTCGTCGTCGCCGCGGATGAGCGAGGCCATCACCGTGTAGGCGCCCATGTAAGGGTGGATCGCGTCGGGGCGGCCGAGCCAGAGGATTGTGCCCTCGACGAACCCGCCCCCGTGCTCCCGGCGGGCGTGCTC
>JBDRTC010000702.1:0-8937 GCA_043824335.1 Planctomycetota bacterium
CGGCCGTTTGCGGTTGTAACGGCCCGAGATGGAATCGTCGCGAAAGGTCTCGACGTGGACCCAGTTGTCCCGGCCTTGCTTCTTCTTGGTGCGGTCAATGTCGTCGAACTGCTGTTCCGGCGATCTCGGATTCTGTTCCTCGCCGGACATCCGCGCGTACCGCGCGCAACGCAAAGGCAGATCAGGGTTAAAAGTGGTGGTAATCATATCTAAATCTCCGTTCTTCTACTTCTCGCCTCATGCGCGATATCCGCGGCAATACGAGAAGTAATGAACTTGACCAGCCTCGCCCGTCGACACCGTCGCACGGCCTTCAGCAACTCGGCCTCCTGTTCGGCCGAGAGGCCTTGCGGCCAAGCCATCTCGCCACCGGCGAGAAGCTGGGCGGATCTCTCGATCGTTTCGGGGGAGATATGCCCGGTGTGATGCGAGTCGGAATCGGGAAAACTGGTCGAATTGGGTTCTTGACCGGACATGCTTGGCTCCTTGTGGTTGCCTGCGCGAACGTCCGGTCAGGGCGACATCGTTGTCGTCCACCCGGTAGGCATCCGCGCAGGGAGGAATTTGTCTATAAAATAGGGAGGAATGGGTGGATAGGGCAGCTTTCACGCGGGTCCGGCGCGGTGAGTAGGCAGGAGCCGCTAGCTGGGTAATCCCGGGGGAAAGGGATGAGATCGCATCGGATAGCCGATAAGCTGGATGGCTACCTGGAAGGATCCGGACCCCTCTGCGTGAGGGCTCGAGGTAGGTGCGGACAGTGGGCCGGAGCGAGCCCCCACGCGTTGAAGAACCCCCCCCCTTCTCCCGGCGGGAAAGACGACCGAGGACGCAGCCGTTTCTGGATAGGCGTTCAGAGGATGGGCCGAGTAGTGCCGAAGAAGACCGCGAACGGCAGAGAGAGCTGCCAAAGGCTAATTGGAGAGGTCGTCGTAGGCAACTTCGATCCTCTTTTCGCGGTCGCAAGATTGGCAACGGTAGAAAGCGGTGGCCGTTGGCTTGCCTTTCTCGGCGGGCTTGAAGTGGGAATAGGCAAGTGTTCCCGAGCACTCCGAGCAAACATGCCCGCGTGCTGCCGCGAACTCCTCAAACGCGAGCCGCTCCGAAGCGGTCGAATCATCCCGTGACTTTTGCGACACCCTTTCGGAGTCGGCGCGCGTCGATTGTTGCCGTCCCGCTTCCCATCGCTTCCTGGATCGGTCGTACTCATGGGCGGCGATAAGAATGGTGGCCACAAGATCCCAATAGGCTTCACACTGCCCAACCTGATTGCCTGCATGGAGGGCCTCGTAATCTGGATGGCCAATCCAATCGCCGACGACTGTAAGATGTTCCGGCGAGGTCAGGACCACTGCCGACAATGGATGCATCGCCAGCACTTGGCCGCAAAACACGTCCCGGCTCACGCCGAACTCGTCCGGAGCCCGGTTCTGATGGTGCCAGAGCTGCATGAACCGTTTTCCAACGGCATTTATTTGCTGTGTCTGCGAGAGCCTTTGGACAATACCGACCCAGGCACTGCAAGTGCAGAGGTAAAAGGCAACCTTGCATTGGTACGAGAACATGTTGAGGAACAGCCGTACGCGCTCCAGATCACCTCTTCGGCGAAGTTTGCGAATCCAATCGTCAACAGTGGTGGTATAGCGCTGAAGTCCTTCCCGCCCCTCCGTTCTCAGGGCACACATGCCATTGCCGATCCAGGCTCTGGCCGCCTCTTGATAGGCAGGCATTTCCCCTTCCGGTGGCAAGTTGCCCAGAAAGAGATCTTCAAGTTCCGCACGGACCCGTTCTGCGTCACGCGAGTGAGCCACATTCCGCAATCTTCTGCAATCCTCCTCGGGCAGGAGGTATGTGCGATCAGAACGGACTCGCCGAATGCGTGCCTCTTCCTCGATTACGTACTCGCGGTCTGCAGTTCTGTGTAGGTGGGCGTCCACGTAGATGTTCTGCAGTGCCCGAGCGGTGTTGACGAGCGGATAACACTCGGCAAGCACGAGGTTGACCTCATTCTCTTCGACGTGAGCTTCGCCGGCCTGCTCCACGGCCTGCCACCAAAGATCTACACAAGGGCGGAAGTTCGGACCACCTCGGCCCTGGCGCAGCTGGCGACTGTCCATCCAAAAGTACTGTCCCGCCCCGGCGTTGCCGAATAGCAGCTCACGCTTGTGGACCTGGAACGCAAAGCGGCGATTACCGTACTCGAACTCAACTGAAATCAGGGGAGGCATCTGAAAGGACTCCTCTCTTCCGTCGCGTGGAAGATCGCTCTTGTGGAGAAAACAGGAAGAAATACACAACCAGGGAGCATAGGGTCACTGGTTTCCCGCTCACTCCAGAAAATGGAAACAACCACGTGCTCCTGCTGTTCCTCACGCCCTGATTCAGGATAGCCAACATGGCTTTCTGCACAACCTATTTCATAGAAACAACTTGTGATGATCCAGCAGAGTGGGTGCGCACATGCCTACGAGGTGACGGAACAAACCCCAGACCAGCCAGGACGTTCCCTGGTGGAGTTCGCCTCACAGGTCCACAATGCCAACCGCACCTCGCCCACTCCCCGACCACACACCCGCTTCCCGGTTCCCCGCAGCCGACGTTCGGGCTGACCGCTGGCGGCGACGCTATGCCGAACTGCATCGGCCACGTCGGGTGACGGAATTCGCACATGGAATCGTACCACCGAAGAAGGTTCGCATCTATCGTCGCGGTCATCATTATCTCCTGCAGTGGTGGGACCCCCGCCAGAAGGGAACGCTCTCGGAACGCGTCGACGGCGATTTCGTCGCGGCAATCGCTCGCGCCCGCCAGATCGACGACCGGCTCGAACATTTCCGCACTTCGGGAATCCGGTGTCGCCCCGTCGGGCATCGGGAACTTGTCGACAACTACCTGACCAACCTCGGCCGCCGGGCCGACGCGGGGGAAATCGACGTACGGACGGTCAAGCGATACGCGTCGGCCTTGAACAACCACTACCTTCCCTTTGCCCTGCGGCCCGAGATCGAACGGCGGTTCCGGCATGCTGCTGGTGTTGATCGCGAGTTTCAGCTGGAGTTCGCCACCTATCTAAACGGCGTTACCGTGCGGCCCAACGGCCACGTCAACAGCGCGCGACGGCCGATGCGGGGGCAGGGCTACGTGATGGACGTCGTTCGCGCCATGTTCGAGTGGGCCACGGCCCCGGAAGGCGGCAACCTCTTGCCAGAAGGCTTCCGTAACCCGTTTGTTCGGCGTGGCCACCCCCGCGGTGACAATATCGACCAGTTCGGCGAGCCGGACATCACCGTGGCCATGGCGAGCGAGTTCCTGTTGGCCTGCGATGCCTACCAGCTCGTGTTGTTCACACCGCTGGCGTTTTACGGGTTGCGGCCATCGGAATTGTGCTTCCTGTTCCACGAGCAGGCCGATCGCGAATGGCTCGGCGTGCTCTGTCAGCCCGAGTTGGCGTACCTGACCAAGGGGGGCCGTGATAAGCGGTTGCCTTTGTTTGAACCTTTGACTTCGTTGGTGGCGGCCAACGCTGGCGGCGCGACCTCGGGGCTGATCTACGTGCGGCGCCGTGTGCAACAAGGCCGCGAGACACCCCGTTTGTTGGGAGCGACGAGGGCGCAACTGGTGGCCGAGTTTGAACGCCGCTGCGACCGTGAGCGGGTGAAATCGGCCGGCCAACGGCGTCGAACCCGGGATCAATTGCTGCACGATGCTGGGGCGACCACCTACGACCACATCGTCACGGAGTTCCGCAAGCTGCAACGCCGCCTGGGGTGGTCGCCGGAGGCGACGCTCAAGGATTTCAGACACTTGTTTTCGACCTGCCTCGAGAATGCTGGCATGCCCGAGCATTACCGCAAGTACCTGATGGGGCAGTCCCCCGGCCGCGCGGCGATCGTCGGCTACACACACTTGAATCAAGTCAGACAGCACTACCAGCGCGCCGTCGACACCGAGCTTCGGCCGCTGGTGGATGTGGCAGCGCGGCGCTGCCGTGAGCTTGATTTCATCGGTTCCTAACCAACGGAGTGATCAGGAGATGACCAAGTCCAGAAATCTACCCGAAAACGCCATTCACATCCAAGCCTACGCCGATTTGCAGAACTACGCCCGTGCTTTCGCGGAGGGGCACCTCAACTTCTTGATGCTGTTGGGCCCGCCGGGGACCGGCAAGAGCCGTTGTTTTCAGGACGCCATGGGCCAAAATGTCTGCTGGATCGACGGCAACGCCACGGCCTTCGGGATCTATGTCCACGCCCACGAGAACCGCGACCATCCGATTGTGCTGGACGACGTTGACGGGCTGTACCGCGACCGCAATGGGGTGCGTCTGCTCAAATCGCTCTGCCAGTCGGAGACCCTTAAGACGTTGAGTTGGTGTTCCGACTCTCGCACGCTGGAGAAGCGGCAGATCCCGAAGCGGTTTACCACCACCAGCCGCGTGGCCATCATCGCCAATGAATGGAGAACACTCAATTGCGACGTGCTAGCGCTGGAGGACCGTGGGCACGTAATCTACTTCGACCCGCCGCCGGTTGAGGTCCACCGCCGGGCGGGAATCTGGTTCTGGGACCAGGAGATCTTCGATTTCGTTGGTGAGCACCTCCACCACTTCGTGCAACACTCGCTGCGCACCTACAGGCTCGCCTGGGAGCAGAAGAGGGCCGGGCTCGACTGGAGGAACGTCGTGCTGAACCGGTGCCTGTCGGGCAACACGCTCGTGGTGGCCCGGCTGAAGTCTAATCCGAAGTACGCTACCGAGGAAGAGCGAGCCAAAGCCTTCGTGGAAGGCGGCCATGGTAGCCGGTCCACGTACTTCAATCACGCCAAGAAACTGCCGTCGCGAAGGCCGGTCCCGAAGATCACGCTGACCAGCGATGTCCCCTCCGATACTGCACGGGAGGACGGCAGCAGTATGCTCGACCTGCTGCGCGAGCGATTTGGGGACCTGGGGAGCGGCTGAAGGGGCGGACTTCTGGACTCGGGGACGGACAATGCACCGCGCTGCTACGGCAAACACCGATCCTCCCGCCTAACAGTGACCTGCCGAGCAGTCGCTCCTTACAGGAAACGGCTTTGGTACTGGCTGTATAGCCCGCCGTTTCTGCACGGGGCGGGTGCAGGCCAGAGGCCCCGGGCGCCACCGTGACCGGCCGGCGCCCGGGACACGAGGATGTTGTCAGGCCCACGTCGGTCAGCTCCTGTGGCGTCTGACGTGCATCCGACTGGCGAGGTAGCCCACGCGGTTGGGAGGCCGCCTGCAATTCCTCCCTATTCTGGCAACCGCGTGTTGCGACCTGGGCGGTGTGACAGATGCTTACCTTCTCAGAAAGAGGCTCCGTGGTAGAGGCAACCGCTGGCAGCTCTTGGGGCGAACGGAGGTTCGATCTCCGTTGCTTGTTGTTGCTGCCACGTCTCATCCGCACCGATCTACTTGGCATGACGCCCCGTCAGCTCTTGGATTGCCCAAATCGGCTGTCTTCCCGGTGTCGCCTTGAAACTCAGCCCAGTTGTTGAAGTACTCGCGCCGCATCTGCGAGATCCTGCCCGGGCTCAACTGGAACTGCCTAGCAACCTCGCCGGTCGTGTGCCCGGCGGCCAAAGCCTTGGCAATCCGACGGTCCCGCGGCGGTAGGCTGTCGAACCAGTCGGCCACGTCGATCCTGGCAGCCGCGGTCTCTGCGGGGCCGGCACGCCTATCCTCGACCAGGATCTCAAGCCACTCACCGGTTTCGTGGTCGGTCTTGTCGAGTCGCTCCAGCGTAACGCCTTTCGCCCAATGACAATACTCAGAAGACACATCGCGTACGTTGAGCGACAAACCAACCTTCCTGCCGATTCTTGCCTGCCGGATGCCGTACCGAGCCAGGACCGTCGGATACGCAACCTCTGGCGTGCCTCTATCCCACAGTGCCTTGAAGGCAACTACCGCATAAGCAACTACCTCTTCGACGAAATCTTCGCGTGCCTCTGCCGATAGGTCCTTGCCCGCGAACGACGCTTTTCGTTGGACGACCGATGACATTTTGAGAAACTCAGCATGCCAAGCTTCAGCTTTGCCTTTCGAGGAAGGCTTGGACGCAATTCGGATCATAGGACGATCTCCCTTTCAGGTTGGGGACCGTCCCCGAGGGACGGTCCTGAACAGATCAGGACCGCCCCGGTTGCGAGGCGGCTGGAAAACGAAACACCTCACAAACACAGCGAGGCCGAAGCACGAACTCATGTTTGGCGCAGGGGTAGCTGGTGGGAATCAGCATCCCCGCAGCATGAAACACCCAAACAGGAACAGCCTTGATAAGCGACTTGCGCCGTCCATTACAGAGCAGAAGCCCGGCGACCTGTCCGCGCAGATAGACCGGTTGTTCGAGCGCAAAATCCACTCGGAGATAGTTAACCGGTTTCCATCATATATAGTATGGCGCGTTTTTGCTGATTATTTAGGTGTGTATACACTAGTTCCGAGTTTCGTGGGATGGCTGTAATCATTGGGAGCGCCGTTGGTGGACAACACACGTCACGAGCTTCCTTGCATGCTTAGACCACAGAGCCACTTGCCGTGTCCGGCCATTTCCGTAGCCTCGTGTTGTGCCAGCAGCGCGTTTCGTCCGTTGACGATTGGTTGGTGGTGGTGTATGGGCACTATTTCCATGATCTGGCCAGTACCAAGTGCGGGTGACAGGTCCGGAACGTGCCCCATCGGTCCATTACCGGCAACGCACCGCAGCGTCAGGGCACGCATCGTTGCGGCTGATCGGCCACGGTGCCATTGAGGTCTGTGCAGAATGGGTTTGTGGTGCTGTCCGAAATGTTTGCCGCTTAGCAGGATGAAATAGGTGGAGTAAGAGCCTCCTCCAACGCAGTGGAGAGTCACTGCAGAGGAGGAAGAGATGTCTGACTACTTCAACGAGAGGGAAGAGAAGCAGATGGCAGGGACCCCCGTCCACGATGGGGTCCCGGCAGGGCCCCCGAGGGGGGCTGAGCCAGCACCGCTAGCAGGACTTGTGCAGCCGGTGCCGGAAGCGTCGCCGCCTCCCCCCTGAGCCCGGAGCGGAAGAACAAGCCGACCAGCCTGACGAGCCAGCTTTGGCCGAGCCGTTTGCGGAGCCGATTGGCCCGCCGCGGCTGCGACCGATGAAGAAGGGCCGACGGCTCGTCAAGAAGTTGGCCGTGCCGAAGCTGCAGGTCAGCCCGGAACAGCGGGCGCTGATCTTGGATACCTGGCGTCGCAGCGGGTTGCCAGCAGCCGACTTCTCCACGATCGTCGTCATGGGGTATACTGCACCTTCGCAACCCCGCTGCGACACCCCAGTACAACGCCTCCTGTGAAGCGGCCGGCGGAAGCCAGAAGAACACTACCGAGGACCAGGCCGCCTTGGCCGGACATCCCGGCCGCTGGACCAACAAAGACCTCCAGCGGGCCCGCCTGATTCGGAACCGTCTCGGTCGCCCCAGGGGACACCGAGAGCCGACGCCCGAAGACGCGTGGAGACGACGTCACGTTACCGTCGCCCAGCGCCGTCACCTGCAAGCAACCGTCAATCGCTACCGACAAGAGGAGCTTGCCCAGAGAGGAATCCCCGACGAGGCCCTCCCGAGCGACGCCGCTCAGGCCTCCGTCGACCGTGTTGCCATCAATGATGGAGGATTAGCGAGGGCTTTGTGCGTGCAGCGGGGGATCGGCCCCCTGACCGTCGAACCGGTCGAGGTTGCGCTAAGTCGGTAAGGAAAGCTACTGCTGATCGTTTACGGCAGTGACAGCTTCGCAGCGGCCGAGCAACTGCACAGGGACTCGTTCAAGCAGTTGGCTGAATTCTTCGGCCGCCTGGCTCAGCCGCACCCAGGGATTCGAAAAGGAAACAGCAGCGAGTCCTGTTTGTGGCATCGGACGAACACCATCGCCGTTATTTGCACAGAATTGCCTGTCCTTCGAGCATGAGCAATGGGTAGAAACGCTTCTTGTCCCTTGTCCCGTCTTGTCGAGGCCTTACGATGTCGGCTCGGAAAGCGACACACTCCCTGACGATAAGCCTAGCCAGCCCCAGCGTCATTCGCAGCTGGTCGCCGGACAATGTGAAGGTCCCAGAGACGATCGACCACGGCACGTACCGCCCTGTGCCGGATGGCCTGTGTTGTGAGCGGATCTTCGGTCCGGAGAAGGGCTGGGAATGCGCTTGCGGCAAGTATCGTGGGATCAAGTACGAGGGGACGATCTGCGACCGGTGTGGAGTGGAGATTCTTGACAGCAGGGTGCGGCGGAAGCGGATGGGCCGCATCGAGTTGGCCGCCCCGGTGGTCCACATCTGGTTCTTCAAGGTGCCGCCCAACCCACTGGCGACACTTCTCAAAATGAAGGCGACAAGCCTGGAAAAGGTGATCTACTTTGAGGATTACGTCGTCACCGACCCCGGCAGCACGCCACTGCAAAAGCAGCAACTTCTCAGCGAAGAGGAGTACCTCGCCGCCCGCGCCGAGTTCCCCCCGGGTTCCTTCCACGCCGATATGGGCGCCGAGGCCATCCGCAAGCTGCTGCTCGACCTCGATCTGGAACAGCTGTCACAGGAGCTGCGGACCGAGGTGGCCCAGACGAACTCACGGAAGCAGAAAAAGGACTTGATCAACCGGCTACAACTGATAAGAACCATGCGCGACAGCGGCAACCATCCGGAGTGGATGGTACTACACGTAATTCCTGTGGTCCCGCCGGACTTGCGGCCGGTTAGGCGCTTGCCCTCGGGGGTGTTATGCTGTCCGAAATGCTTGCCGTTTAGAGCGGTGAAATAGGTGGAGTAAGAGCTGCCTCCCAGTGCAGTGAGAAGATCACTGCAACGGAGGAAGAGATGTTTGCCCACCTGAAGAAGTGGGAAGAAGAGCAGATGGGAGGGACCCCCGAGGGGGTCCCTCAGCTAGCACCGCTAGTAGAGCTGGCACACCCTTCGTCGGAAT
>JBDRTC010000703.1:0-6117 GCA_043824335.1 Planctomycetota bacterium
ACCTCGGTCCCAAGCTCTGCTTGGGATCGCACTTCTGCGAAGCTCTGCCTCGCCGAGGTACCCAATGGGACGAAGCAGAGCTTCGGGGTGGGGGTGTTCCCAAGCAGGAGCTTGGGAACAAGTTGCGCGGATTCTGTTTCATACGGCTGAAGTTCTAGTGATCTGGAAGGCCTGTTCCGGTTCAACGATCGGCGGGCTACTTGCCGCAGTAGTCGATCGTTCGGGCGATTTCGCTCTTGAGATCCTGCCGGCGGACGATGCGATCGATGAACCCGTGCTCCAGCAGGAACTCGCTGGTTTGGAAGCCCTTGGGGAGCTCGATGCGGATGGTCGCCTTGATTGTGCGCGGCCCGGCGAACCCGATCAGGGCCTTGGGCTCGGCGAAGACGACGTCGCCCAGGGCGGCGAAGCTGGCGGCCACGCCGCCCATGGTCGGGTTGGTCAGCACGGAGATGAACAGTCCGTCCGCCTGGTCGAACCGGGCCACCGCGGCCGAGACCTTGGCCATCTGCATCAGCGAGAGCAGCCCTTCGTGCATGCGGGCGCCGCCCCCGGAGCCGGAGATGATAATCAGCGGCAACTTCTCGGCGGTCGCCCGTTCGATGGTTCGGGTGAGCTTTTCGCCGACGACCGATCCCATGCTGCCCATGATGAACGAGGAGTCGGTCACGCCGAACGCGACGCGACGCGCCCGGATCATTCCCGTGCCGACGATGGCGGCGTCGCGCAGCCCCGTCCGCTCCTGTTCGCTCTTGAGTCGTTCGCGGTACGGCTTTTTGTCGACGAACTCGAGGGGGTCGGCCGGCTCGAGGTCGATGTCCCACTCCTCGAAGGTGCCTTCGTCCAACACTTGGCGGATCCGCTCCCAGGCGGGAACGTGCCAGTGGTAGTCGCATTCGGGGCAGACGCCCAACCGCTTCTCGGCCTCCTTGCGGAAGATGGTCTTCTCGCATCCCGGGCACCGCTGCCAGAGTCCGGGGGGCACGCCTCGCTTGGGGCGCTTGAGCATGTCCTGCCAAGTGCTGGGGTCGGGCTTTTTCGCACTCATGCCAGGTTCCTACCGCTTCCTTTCGGCTTGCCTTCAGGCTTGATCAGCCACTGTGGGCGGGCGTTTCGGGTTGGACCTCGAGCACTTCCCACCGGCCGTGCTCCGACGAGGCTTTCCAGAGATCGCCCAATTCGTCGCGGTTGAGGAAACAACGCACCAGGCTCGCCAACGGTTCGGGCACGACGAGCCCGATCACGCCGTCCTTGTGACGCTTCAGCAACTTGGCCATGGCGGCGCGGACGCGTTCGGTGGCCTGATCGAGCATCTCGCCGCCGGGCGGGCAGGTGCAGTGCGGCCGGTCCTGCCACTGGCGGTAGACCTTGGGTTGCTTCAGGCGGACCTCGTCGATCAGCAGCCCCTGCCAAAGCCCGTGATCGAGGTTCTGCATCCGACCCAGCTTCCTGAACTTGACATCGAAGGCCTTGGCGATCGCTCGCCCGGTGGCCTCCGCCGGCTGGCAGGCGGGCGAGTAAACGGCTTCGAGCTTCAGGGGCCGAAGTGCGTCGATCAGGTGGGCGACCTCGGCACTGCCCTCCTTGTTCAAGGGGACGTCCAGCGTCCCCTGGATACGCCGTTGCTGGTCGTAGTCGGTCGAACCGGGACGAATAAGGACGATCTTTACCATGGTTTGGTTGGCACGTTGGAAGAAACTTTTGCCAAAGAACGGAACTGCCGAAGACGCTCGCCGTAGTCTGACTGCCCAAAAAGGGCGGTCCCGGTGACGAAAAAGTTCGCGCCGGCCTCGGCGCAGGGACCGATCGTCTCCAGGTTCACCCCGCCGTCGACGGAGAGCAACACCTCCTCGCCGGCCCTCTCCTTCAGCCAGCGGAGCTTCGCAATCGATTCCGGCTGAAATTGCTGACCGCCGAAGCCGGGCATCACGCTCATCGTGAGCACCAGATCACACTGGTCGAGGTGTTTCTCCACCGCCCGAACGGGGGTGTTTGGGTTCAGCGTGATGCCTGCCGCGGCTCCCAATCTGCGAATTTCGCCCAGAAGCTTTGCCGGGTCCGGCGTCGCTTCCACGTGAATGGTGATCAGGTCGGCCCCGGCGCGGCGGAACGGCTCGATCAGATCGCCTGGGTTGGAAATCATCAGGTGTACGTCCAGCGCGAGATCGGTCAGGCGTCTGACCGCTTCGACGATCGGAATCCCGAAGCTCAGGTTGGGGACGAAGTGCCCGTCCATTATGTCGAGGTGGAGAACCCGGGCGCCGGCCTCTTCGAGCCGTCGGACTTCCCGCTCCAGATTGCCGAAATCGCTCGCCAACAGCGACGGCCCGATCAGCGGGACGGCGGCGTGAAGGTCGGCCAACAAGAGCGATGTGTCCATACGGACGGCGAGCCTGCAAAGGGAAACGGCACAGAGAAACGGCAGAGGAAGCGAGAAACTGCTGCGATAGATGTTCAGAGGGGAGTTTGCTCCCGTCTGCTCACGTGACCGATGCCCCCAGCGTGCCGCTTCGTGGAAACGGGCCGATACTCAAGTCTACGCCAACTCGGTCTCAGGGTACAATGCTCTGCCTGCCGGGCCCGTAAAGGTCCAATTCTAATCATCCGCCTCAAGGCCGTCTGCGCTATTCTCGGGGGGTGAACTGCTAAGTAGCTTCGTGGGAAAGACTTGCAGCACAAAATCATTTTGGCGCCCCCCCGGGGGGACGGTGCGACTCTCGGCGTAACCCGCAGGACCGGACTCCCCCGTCTATTCCTCGGCCGCGAGGGCGGTCTGGGTCGACGTTTTCTGAGGACCAAGAGCTTGGAGTCCATCGGCGTTTTGTGGGAAGTTCGGCCTTGACTTAAACCGCCGGTACGCCTAACTTTCGGCCCTCGCGCAAGTCGAGGCGGTCCGCCCGGCTCAAGAGTGAAAGAGAACGGGCCCTGCGTTTCTTTTTCCCTCATGTTGGTCGTATTTGGCCTTTCCAACACGCCGCCTTTGGACGGCCGCTACCCTCAAGAGACGGGGAATCCTGAAAGTGAACTTGCCCTCCACGCACCAAACCGGTCGGAAGCCCGAGGAACAGGGCGTCCCCTTGCTCGATCTGGGACGCCAATACACGCCGCTACGGCAGCAGATCGCCGAGGCCCTGTTGCGGGTGTGCGACACCGGGCAGTTTGTCCTCGGCCCGGAGGTCGACGCGCTCGAAAAGAATCTGGCAGCCTATTGCCGGGTGGGCCACGCCATCGGATGTGCCTCGGGCAGCGACGCGCTGCTGTTGGCCTTGATGGCCTTCGACGTGGGCCCGGGCGACGAGGTGATCCTGCCCAGCTTCACCTTTTTCGCTACCGCCAGCGCCGTCACCCGATTGGGAGCCAGGCCGGTGTTCGCCGACATCGATCCGGTCACCTTCAACATCGACCCGGAGGCGATCGCCCGATTGGTCCGCCCAGCCACCAAGGCGATCCTGCCCGTCCACCTGTTTGGGCAGTGTGCCCAGATGGACCGGATCTGCGAGATCGCCCGGGCCGCCGGCGTGCCCGTGATCGAAGACGCCGCCCAAGCGGTCGGGGCCGATCTGGCCGGCCGTCTGTCCGGCTCCTTGGGCGACGTGGGCTGCTTCAGCTTCTACCCGACCAAGAATCTCGGAGGCGCGGGCGACGGCGGCATGCTGACCACCAACCGGGACGATTTGGCCGAGAAGCTGCGGCTTCTGCGCGTGCACGGGATGCACCCGCGGTATTATCACAAGGTCGTGGGCATCAACAGCCGGATCGATTCCTTCCAGGCCGCCGTGTTGAACGTGAAGCTTCCGCACCTCGAGCACTGGATCGCCGCGCGCCAGGCCAACGCCCGCCGCTACAGCAAGCTGTTCACCGAAGCCGGCCTGGACCGTGTTCTGGGCCTGCCGGCCTGTGCGCCCAACCGGCGGCACGCGTGGAACCAGTACGTGATCCGCGTGCCCGACGAGAAGCGCGACCCGCTACGCCGGTTCCTGACCGAAGCGGGAATCGGCACCGAGATCTACTACCCGATCGGGCTGGACCAGCAGGAGTGCTTCGCCTACCTCGGATACACCCCGGGTGCTTTGCCCGAAACCGATCGAGCTACGCGCGAGGTGCTGGCGCTGCCGATCTTTCCAGAATTGACGGCCGAAGAGCAGCAAACCGTGGTGGACCGGATCGCCGCCTTCTTCCGCGAGCCGTCAAGTGCTTATCCGTTAGCCGGGGCGAACTACTTGCACCACCCAACCACCACGGCCACGCCCAACCAGCCGGCGAGCTGAGGGCCCCAGCGTATCGCAAAGCTCCGAAATCTGCGGCTTTATCTCTCCGGTGGGGGGCTCCGATCGGCGCAATGTTTGACGCTCGGTGGCCTGTGAGGAGAAGCCGAGCCTCCGAGCCAGGCAAGCCGCACTCACCGGCCGCAACAACGTGTCAGGGCGGCAGGACCAAGTGGGCTCTTGCGTTAGCCTTTTTGCGATCGATCCGTTCGAGTTCTTCCAGAGTGACTCGGTCCCGTACATACATGGTAACCTCCTGTCGTCGAGTTGCCATGGTACGATGGGTAGTTTACGCAATCGCAATAGAATGCGCGCACGATCAATCAAGAAAGCGAATAAAACCTTATATAGTAACAGCTTATTCAAGTACGCCTGGCAGGAATCGAACCTGCGACCTACGGTTTAGGAAACCGAACCGGGGCGTTGCCACCATTGTGTACCATTGTCCAATGTCGGCTACTGTTGCGGAGTTAGGACAATCGGTTCCGTCCGCCAACGTCCACCTGTAACACCGTTATCTAACCTATTGGCTGTAGTTTGGCTGCAAAGTTCAACCGGGGCGCGGGCGCGAAGCACAGGCGCCATCGGGTGTCGACAGTCGACGAAACCTCGGGGAACGCGGGAACGACGGGGGTTTCGTCGCCGGGGCCTTTCGATTGCCCCACTTGGAGATTCTCACTTCGGTCATGGTTTTCCCCTTCGTGAATCAAAAAAGAACGGAACGCCGATTCATTGCAACACGGCAGAAAGCTACTTTGTCCTCCTCAAGCGGGCCCATTACGGGATTCACCACTGGTTTAGCAAACAGCACCTACACCGCTATTGCGATGAGCGATCCTTCATGTGGGACTACCGAAAGGTAAGCGACGGGGAGCGGATGATCGCGGCCATCCGAGGCGCGGAGGGAAAGCAACTGATGTATACCTAGCCTTCTCGCGGCTGGCCGTTGATGCCCGCAATCTCCTTTGTCTGCTGAACCGCGGCATCTTGATTCCTGACATCTACGGGCGTCGCCAACTTTTCCAGAATCCTCAAGTTGATCGCTGCGACTCTCTTGTCTTGCTCGTAGGCGGCTGCGGGGTCAACAAACGCGCACCGTTTGCCCAAAGGCACTGCCTTTGGCGATCGCTCAAACCATTCAAGCATGAAAGCGTCTGCATCGAACAAACGCTGATTCGCCAGGAGCACTCGCTGGTAAACCGAGCTAGGGTGTCCGACATCTCCAAGAGCGTAGTCAAATGTGAATTGTTTCAGGACATTATGCGCCTTGAACGGCAGCCCGAATTTTGTCCGAACATCACGCCGACGCTCCAGCCCTGATGCCCGGACAACCGCAGTGGACTCCACACGTAACGTGTCTGATTCGGGTGCCTCTTGTTCACTCTTCTGCGGCCGTTCACCAACAAGTACCTCAAACAAATACTCTACCAGATCGTTTGCGTCGTCTACCCGGTCTAATACGGAACCCCCATCCATCAGGACGTAGTTGTCCCTGCCTGTGGCCTTGAGGACATTCAAGAAGTCCGGCGAGTCTTTCGTGGCCCTGATCGTGTGGTCGGCGGATTCTATTACGTCCTGGTCGATCTTGTGCCTCCATAAGTACAACCAGTCATTGTATGCGCGCTTGTCCCGGATAAACCTGGGCGGTCGCTCCCCAAAGCGGGCAACAACCCTGCCATTTACCCAAGCAATTACGCCGATGTTACGTGGCTCCATCCGCCACACATCTGCGATATACTTTACGACTAGTGCTCCGTCAATCTTCAATTGACGGGTTTGTACTGGCCGCATTCATGCGGTCCAGATTGAAGTCAGACCCGACAAATCGGGTCACTACGAACGATCCAACCTG
>JBDRTC010000704.1:0-2411 GCA_043824335.1 Planctomycetota bacterium
GGCTCGACGGACGCGAAAAATGGGCCATCCCTTGGCTCGAGGACGACATGGCGCTGGCCAGCCCGCAGCTTTGGGTCGGACGCACCCGGAAGGACGCGGCCGACGCCCTGGCCTACCGCTGTACGGGCCTGATGGGCCTCCAGTGGCGAACGCGCATCCTTGGGCCCAACATGTTGGCACTTGCCCGAGCCGGCTGGGACCAATCGCCGTGGAATCCCACGCCGGGTGAGGTTCCACCCAGCGTCCTGCCGGATCGGCCGGGCATTGAAGGCCCCCTCGGCGGCAACGTGGCAGACTATCCCGGGCGCGAGATCGCCGGCACCGACGACGAGCCGCTCTACCAGACCTGCCGCTACAATCTCGACGGCTACAACCTCAAGGTGCCCAACGGCAGGTGCCGTGTCACGCTGAAGTTCTGCGAGCCGCATTTCAACGCCGCCGGGAAACGGATCGGCGACATGAAGCTCCAGGGCAAGACGGCGTTGGAGAAGCTCGACATCTTCGCCGAGGTCGGCCAATTCGCGGCGCTGGACTACACGTTCGACGACGTGGAAGTGACCGACGGGTGGCTCAGGCTGGGGATTGTCGCCCGCGAGTCGCTCCCCTGCATTTCGGCGATTGCCGTCGAAGGAGCCGGCTTCCATAAGAAGATCAACTGCGGCGGCCCGGCCTACCGGGACTACGCAGCCGACGGGCCGCAAACCACGCCGATCACCATGGGCCCCCCGCGGGGATTGCCGGTGGAGGATTTCTACGCGGATTGGACCTTGGCCATGTTCGGGCCCGAAGCGGCCGAAGAAACGGCGGCCCTCTTCAGCCGCATCGACGGACGGCTGCCGCGCGCCGGCGCAAGCGCGTGCCCCTGCGGCCTGGCCCCCGACCCGCGACCGTGGAAACAGGTTGCCCAGGAATACGCGTTCGTCGACGAGTTGGCGCGGTGCCGAGCGACGGTGCACGGCCCCGGGAACCTCTCTCGCTTCGACTACTGGCTGGGCACGCTCGCGTATCTTCGGGCGAAAGGACGTTTGCAGTGTGCTTGGGGCGACGTCAATGCGGCACTCCGGCAGTTGGAGCAAGAAAAGGACTCTACCCGGCGGAAACAGTTGGCCGCCGAGATAGGCTTGCCGAAGTATCGGGAGCTGCTGCACGCATTCGCCGAGGCCTACCGTCACTTGTTAGAGACGACGCACACTTACGGCGCGATGGCCACGGTGATCAGTTGGGAGCACAATCCGCGATACCGATTGAACGCTCTCGAGGAGACGGGTCGGCAATTGGCCGAGGCGCTGGGGAGCCCCCTGCCGGAGGACGCCCGGCCGACCAGACAGTACGAGGGGCCGCTGCGAGTCATCGTTCCCACGATACGCACGATTGTGACCCGAGGCGAGCCGCTGAACCTGAAGGCGATCGTCCTTTCGGCCAATCCTCCCGACGACGTTCGCCTCCACTGGCGGCCCCTGGGCCCCGGTCCCTTCACGGAGGTCCACGCCCGGCACGTCGCCCGCGGCGTGTACCGCTTCAGCCTCGCGCCGAACGAGATGAAGACCGACATCGAATACTACATCGAGGCAAGAGCCGCCGGCGCCATCGCAACATTCCCCGCAACGGCCCCCGCGCTGAACCAGACCGTCGTCGTGACGGGCCTCGAGCGTTAGGGCCGGCCGAAGAATAGGTCGGGGACTGTCCCAAGTTTCCCGCAGGGAAAATGGGACTGTCCCCCTCGCAAACCTGGCGATCCCTTGGACCCGGGTGGGCGAGCCGTGCCGCAAAGCAATTGCACCGTCGAGGGTGCCTCGGGTCGAGTTGCGACGAGCGGGCCCCCAGACGGGCGCCCGCTCGACCCCAAACGGCCTCCCTCGAATTCCCCGAAGTTGTCGCAGCAGACCCCACAAGAGGCGGGTTGGTTGCAGGCTCGAACCGTTGCACCTCCTTTGCGGGAGTGTAAAATGCGTAGAGTCTTCATGATGAGACGGCGACCTGTTTGCATAGGATGGCGACTCGCAAAGCCGCACGGTGGCGTGAAAGCGGACCCGACGTAGTCTGCGCGACCGGCGCTGAGTTTCGGCTGAAACGAGGCACTTCCGTAGGCGGAGCACCCGATGGGCCTCACGTTCGAGTGGGACGAGAACAAGGCGAAGCGGAATCTGAAGAAGCACGGCGTGTCTTTTGAGGAGGCCGGCACGGTTTTTGGCGACCCGCTGTCGCGCACGATTGCCGACCCTTTGCATTCGGAAGAGGAAGATCGGTTTGTGATACTCGGCGAATCTCATCGCCGTCGCCTTCTGGTGGTCGTGCTTACGGAACGCGGCGACAATATCCGCATCATCAGTGCCCGGCGTGCAAGCCGCCGTGAGAGGAAAGACTATGAAGAAGGCAGCGAATAAGAAGAGCGATCCGGACATGCTGAAGGA
>JBDRTC010000705.1:0-3995 GCA_043824335.1 Planctomycetota bacterium
ATAAGTTCACGCCCGTGCCGGGCGTACACCAGGCAATCCAGCCGATCGCTTATGCTCCGGCTGATTTTTGCGTTTGCAGAGAAGATGAAATTGAACGGACCAGATGAATATCAAATGACGATTACAGACCGTTCAGCCAGCGTGAGGGCGAAAGACGGAACACCCCACTTCGTTTCCCCTGCAACAGCGAAAAAGAAGCCGAAACTCTACGTTGCATCCAAAGATGGCGCGCTTCTGTACGTCGGTGTAACCACTCAACCGATGTCAGTCCGTCTGCGAGGCGGACTGACTGCCGACGGCACCCACGGCTACCACGGGTATTCCTGGGGAAAGAAGAACCAGAGCATCCGCCTTCACATCTGGTATCTCGATGGAGACAACGCGACACCAACAGACTTGGAAACAATCGAGGCCGAAACGGTGTTCCTCTATCGCCAGCAGTCGGGCCAATGGCCTGGAGCACAAACCGAGATTCATTTCCACCAATCGGGAGCACAACACAGAGCCTGCGCAAAGCAAATCATTGATGCGCTGAAAACATAATAGCTGCAAACCAGCGCATGAGGCTCAAGGAACCCGAAGCGGGTTCCTTGAGCCTCATGCGTGACGTTAGGCCTCTTTCGCCGACGCCCGGCGTAAAAAAGGTGTCGATTCAATGAAGTCTGTTGTTTCACCCCTGGAAGCTCATAAGTTGGCGGCATGGTTTGCCGAGGCCGTCCGCGCTGAACTTACCGAACTCGAGAAGAAGGGAAGTGACCAGCGCTACGAACTGCACGCCGGACAACGTGTCACGCCCGAGAAATCGCCTTACGCGATTTACCGCTTCGTACTTGCTGACAACACGCTCGTGCCAGAGGATTCCAGCGGCACAATCGAAGTTGAAGGCCGTCAGTTCAAGGCATCAGTTGTCGCCCATGAAACCAGCCGAGTTGATGTCCAGATCGACGACGCCGAGGCGCTTGGTGCGTTTGTAGCTCGCGCCATCCTGCGCGTCGACGATTTAGCCCTCCTGCGAAAGCTCGCCGAAGTCTTGGAAGCAGTTGCCTCTGGGAGCGAACCTGTTTCGCCTCTCACGACCGGCATCTTCCATCCGAAATCGAACGGGGCAGGCAAGCTACCGCTGCCTGCGATGCCAGCTCTGGACCGCGTCACAGGCGAGCAGCGGACTGTCCTCGAACAGGCATGCGCCTCAGAGATCACTTTCGTCTGGGGGCCACCGGGTACGGGTAAGACCTACGTCATCGCGCACTTGATTGCCGCCTTGCTCGCGCGCGGCGAGCGGGTGCTTATGACAAGCCATACGCACGCCGCCGTCGATCAGGCGATCTACGAAACAGTGAAGCCTGCCACCCCCGCCGGCTCGACAAGCGCTGGACCGCTCGCGAATACCGACTTGGAGCGCGATGGCAAGGTTGTTCGGATTGGCCGCGTCACGAACCCGAAGGTGCCGGAAGCAGTTCGTCTCGATAGCATCGTTGAGCGTAAAGCACAGGGAATTCAGTCTGAAATTAGCGACCTACAACGCAAGGCCAAGCCGCTATCGGCAAAGCGCGCTCATTTGAACGCTCAACTGGCCGAATGGGAGCGATTGGACGAGCTGGGGCGGCGGCTGATGGAAACCGAACGGCACGTGAGCGAAGCCATTGCTTTGGAGAAGCACAGAACGACGGAACGGGTGCAAGCGAGCGCTCGCGTGCAGGAGTGTAGAGAGCAAGTTGAGAAGGCCAGTCGGGCTTGGTTTTTTCGGGCGCGAAAGGTTGAACAGGCACGGGACGCCCTCGCGGCGGCTGAACGCGCCTATGTGGTAGCTACCAAGGTTGCCGAAGAGGCTTCTGCTTCTACGCGCGACGCCGAACGGTCGGTGGAATCTTTCCGAACGGAAACGAAAACCCAGGCCGACACGTGTGCTCGGTTACCCGCAGCCGAAACCCTGAAACAGCAGATAGTGCCCGTCGATGCAGAGCTGGACCAACTTGAGCGACGGCTTACCGAACTGAGGGCACGCCTCGATGCTCTTGAAAAGGAAGTCATCGCAGACGCTCGCGTTGTCGCCGCGACCCTCACGAAATGTTACGTCGGAGACCAACTTGACGGCCAGTCATTCGACGCTCTCATTGTCGATGAAATCTCGATGGCCTTGCCGCCTTTGCTCTTTGTCGCAGCGCGTCGTGTCCTGCGGCGCGTGATTCTCGTAGGCGACTTCAAGCAACTCCCCCCGATCGTTCGGAGCGACAATGAAGTAACGGACGAGCGGCTACGGCAGGACGCGTTTCATCTGGCGGGCATAGCTCATGAACTCGAACCGACCAACCACTCGGCCTTGACGCGCCTTCGCATGCAGCGCCGGATGCTTACCCCGATCGCGGATGCCGCACGGCATATCTCGTACGGGTCGAACCTTGTGGACCACGCCGATGTGTTGCGGAGGGCACGACCGGATTGGCTGACGTTTCTCCCGGCGAATGCACTCGTCATCATCGACACGGCAGACCTGCACTGTTGGTGTGGCCGACAGGCGGGTAGCCTGAGTCGATTCAATCTTTACTCGGCGCAAATCGCAGCAGAATTGGCGGCGATGGCGGCGGCGGCCATTCCCCGGCCGGAAGACCGGACCGTTGCCCGCCTGATCGGGATCGTGACGCCGTATGCCGCCCAACGGCGTTTGCTGTCGCGACTGGTTCAGGCACTTGAGCTAACGGCCTGGGTCGATGTCGGGACCGTTCACACGTTCCAGGGTGGCGAAGCAGAACTGATCATTTTCGATAGCGTGCTCGACGATCCGTATTGGACGGCCAGACTGTGTAACCCCAATCAGTCAAATGAGGTAAAGCGCGATTTGAACGTGGCGCTCACGCGTGCTCGGTCGAAATTCCTTCTGGTCGGTTCGTCCGAGTGGCTAAACCGTCACGCGAAACCAGCCAGCGGCCTTGGCCAGCTCTGGCATTACATGAAAGATCATGCGGATCTGGTTTCGGCGCACGATCTTGTCGAGGCCGGATTCGCCGGCAGAGTCGCGGATGATCGCCCGCTTGCGTATCGCGTTCCAGTGCAGAGCAAGTCCACCGTTCAGGAAATCCTTGATGAGACCACGTTCTTTGAGCGGTTCGCGACAGATCTGCGCGAGGCCTCCGAAAGTGTTGTGGGGCTCGTCCCATTCTTCGGCGAATATCGGTGGCCTACCGTGGAACCACTCCTTCGTGCGGCCTTGGATCGCGGAGTCGAGGTGACTCTCGTTACGCCCCCCCCGGCGGAGGTGGAAAACAAATCCTACGTCGAGAAGGCGGTTCGATCGCTACGGCAGTTGGGGGCTGTTGTCGTCGCCTCTAGCGGGCTTCACGGGAAGGACATAGTCATTGACTCACGCATCCACTACACCGGCAGCCTCAATTGGGCAAGCCATCGCGGCCGGGCTGAGATCATGCACCGCACGGAGAATTCGGAATACGCCCGGATGGTGCTCGAATACCTTCAGGCGCGGCACATTCGGTCGGCGAGTCGGCAGGGGAACCACCCCCGCATCTGCCCACAGTGCCAGGGCCCCACACAAGTGGTCAATCAAGCCAGGCCGATGTCGCAGTGGGACAAGCAACCAATGAAGCTCGGATGCGCCGACTATCAGAACACCGGATGCAAGTACCTTGTCGATATCGATCAGCGCTCACCGTTCCTTGAACCTCCCTGGTGCAGTATCGATCAGCGCACGAAATACCGTCGCGTCAGGCGAGGCCGTGGGGAGGTATGGGAATGTCCGAAGCATCCCAAGGAGTGCCAGCGCTTCAAGGTAGTCCTGGGCGACCCCTGCGGCGACCATCGTGGAGTAAAGTAGACAGTGGGGGGCAGCAGGGCGTTCCCAAAGACAAATGTGTTGGGGCCTACCCAAACGCTCAAGCTGACCGATAAATCCGGTTTCCGGTGAGCCGTAGCGTTCGCTCAAGAAAAATATGAAATGATTCATACCCCATGATATAATTCCTGCAATGTAATGTTGACGGAGG
>JBDRTC010000706.1:0-4386 GCA_043824335.1 Planctomycetota bacterium
TCTTTCCCCGAAAAACCCGGTTTTCGCCCATTTCTTCCCCCTTCTCCCGCCGGCGGGGCTTTTGGCCGCGGGAAGCACCGTGCTAAGCTGGGGGATGCCCGTGGTCCGTCGCAAGCACTGGCGAGACGCCAGTGCCACCCAACCGCGACGGAACACCGGTGCCACCCAACCGCGAAGAAACGAGATCCCGTCCGTGCACGAACATTACATGCGACTGGCCCTCAAGGAGGCCGAGCAGGCGGCGTTGGAGGAGGAAGTGCCCGTCGGCGCGGTGATCGTGCATGAAGACCGGGTGATCGCCTCGGCGCACAACCAGCGGGAAACGCTCCACGATCCCACGGCCCACGCCGAGATGATCGCCATCACGCAGGCGGCCGAAGCGCTACAGTCGTGGCGGCTCGACGGCTCGACGCTCTACGTCACCCTGGAGCCCTGCCCGATGTGCGCCGGGGCGATCCTCCAGGCCCGGATTCCCACGGTCGTCTACGGCGCGGTCGACCCCAAGGCCGGCGCGGTCCACACGCTTTACCGCCTGCTAGACGACGAGCGGTTGAACCACCGCTGTCTGGTCGTCTCCGACGTGCTGGCCGGTCCCTGCGGAGAGATTCTCACCCGGTTCTTCCAGAAACAACGCCAGTTGGGGAAGAAATAAGCCTGTTGCCCTCCCCGCGAAAAAAGGGGAGAATAGACAACTGTAGAGGTGGACAATGACAGGCTCCTCCGACGGACCGAAAAAACTCCCCCGGGCAATCCCGCTGGAAGGCCCGGCCCGCGCCCAGAGCCCGGCTCGACCGCTCAAAGTGTCTGGCGTTCGCCCCGCCTCAGAAGGCGGCCCCGAGTCGTTCGACTTCGCCGACTTGACCCGCGACCACCAGCAAAGCCTGCTGCAGACCGGGCGCCGTCGCCGGCCGTCGCCGCTGGTTCCCGCCTTGGTCGTGGTGCTGATCGTTGCCGCGATCGGCGCCGGCCTCGCCTTCTGGCTGGGCCGCAAGGAACCCCTCGACCTGAAGCCGCTCGCGGACTACGTCATCGACGAGGAGACCTGGCTCGGTTTTACCGCTGTCGTCGAGAACCCGGGCAAGGGAGCGGGCCGGCTGAGATACTCGCTTCGCCACGCGCCGGAAGGGGCGCGGATCGACTCCCGAACCGGTGAGTTCACCTGGCGTCCGACCGAGGAGCAAGCGCCCGGGCAGTATGCGATGACCGTTCGCGTTGAAGCGCCCGGCACGAAGACGATCCCCGCCGAGCGGCCGTTCGAGGTGATCGTTCGCGAGGTCGGCGAGCCGCGGGCGCCGAAACCGTTCAAGGAGAAGGTGGAAGGTCCCGCCCAGGTTGCCACGAAGGACCCGGCCCCGGCCGTCGACCCGATCGTCCCCAAGGAGGGGGCCGAGGCCATGAAGACCGACGCAATGACGCCGCCCGCGGAGGAAACGGCGGACCAGACGGCCCAAGCCCCCCAAGAGGACCGCGGCGACGAGATCATCCTGGAGCTTCACGAGAAGAACAGGCTGTTGTCGAAGCCCGAGTATCCCACGCTCAGGAGCGTATTCGCCGGCCGTTTTGAGAACGAGCACGCCGAAGAGATCGGACAAGCCTTCGGCGAGGAAGACGGCCCGATGCGCAAGTGGCTGGAGAGCCACGTCGACATCAAGGAGGAGTTTTACCTGGCGATCGATCCGGAGCACGACGAGGTCCTCCAGGCGCTCACCCTGTTCAAAGAGCTGAAGGACCGGTTCCCCGAGAAGTTCGAGGAGTACGCCAACCTGGCCATCGCCGTCGCGGTGGTCTGGGACAAGCCGCGCGGGGCAATTCAGGGAAGTCCGTGCGAGCAGCACCAGAGCCTCCCGCCCGAAGGGGAGGTGGGGGCCGTCGAGAACTTCGAGTACTTCCTCGATACCGAAAACGTAATGCAGGGCCGGGCCCAGTTCCTCCCCTGGGAGTTTCTCGTCCACATGGTTAACCACCGCACGCCGCTGGTCGAGCGACATTGGGCCCTGACCATGTACCTGCCCAAGCGGTCGATGTTCGGCAAGTGCTACGACGACGTTCCTTACGACGACGGGCTGCTCGGCGGGCGGGACCCCAAACTCAAGGAGAAACCCCACACGCTCGCAAATCTTCTCCGATACGGCGGCGTGTGCACCGCCCGGGCCGATTATGCGGGCCGGGTGGGAAAGAGCATTGGCGTGCCGGCCTTCAGCGTGGGCGGCCAGTCGAGGTACGGGGAAGGGCACGGCTGGGTCATGTGGGCGGAGTTGGGGCAGGTCACCCGAACCGGTTTCACCTTCTCGCTCGAATCCCACGGACGCTTCCGCGGCGACCGCTACTACATCGGAAACCTCAACGACCCACACACCGGCCAGCCGACCACCGACCGCGACGTCGAGCGGCGGCTCCACACGGTCGGCATGGACCCCGTCGCCAAGCGCCAGGCCGACCTGGTGATGCGATCCTATCCCATGCTCCGCGAGCGGACCGAGATGGACACGACCAAGCAGCTCTTGTTCCTCTCTCGCCTGCTCGATTTCTCGCCCGGCAACGAGGAGGCCTGGATCGCCCTGGCCAAGATGTCCCGCGAAGGGCAGATCACCAAGACCAACAGCAAGCCGATGGGGCAGGTGCTGAACCGCCTGTTCACCACTTTCGCCAGCCTGCCCGATTTCACCTGGGTCGTGTTCGACGATCTGGTCTCGTTTCAAGACATTCCCAAGCAGCGGGCGGCCCTGTTCGGCCGGTTGGCCGCCATGTACGAGCAGGCCGGACGCCCCGATCTTTCCTGCGAGGCGCGCCTCAAGTTCGCCGAGTACCTGGTGGCCGACGAGCGGCTCGTCGAAGCGATCCAAGGGCTCGGCGTGGCGATCCTCCTCTTTCCCGAAGAGGGGAACTTCGTGCCCAAGATGCTCGGCCGCCTCGAAGCGCTCGCCAGGCAACACGGCGATGGACAAAAGCGCCTCGTCGGCTTCTACCAGGAATTCCTGCCCAAAATCTCCCAGAAGCGGCAGGGCAGCCCCAGCCCGTACTGCATCCAAATGTACAAGCGGGGGATACTGCAGCTCCAGGCAGCCGGCGCCGACCAGCTCGCGCGGCTCTATCAGGCCCAACTGGCCGCGCTGGAAGCGCAATAGGGCCGGTGATATAGAAGACGAGAACGAGTCGAAGCCCCCCCCGGGAGGGCAGGAATCCCTTTTGGAACCGTCTCGGCAGCGGATTAGCCCGCTTCTATCACCACCGTGTGCCACTTCTTGCCGCAAGGCAAGCAATGCCGCGGAGTTGCGACATGCACTGTCAGGCTGGAAATGCCGGATTGGGTGCCACCGGCGTCTCGCCAGTGCTGCCGTGAAAGCACGGGCAAGATGCCCGTGGCACCCGACAAGACGGCCTTGACAGGCCTCTATCCGATAAGGAGTTGTCGCCATGAACATCCTGGAATTCCTCTCCAAAGTCCCCGCCGGAGACGTCTTCCCCGTGATTGCGGTGATCCTCGGGATTCTCGCGGGCGTTATCATCTCGGTGACGGCGATCGTTTCGGGCCAGGTGCGACGGTTTCGCGAGCGGCAGTTGGCCATGGACCTGATCCACGACCTGGCCGACCGGGGCATGCCCAGCGACGAGATCGAACGGTTGGTCCGGGCGTCGGAGGTGAAAGATTTCAAGAGTCTGAGGGACGTGATCGGGCATCGCAGGAGTTGCTTGACACGCGCCAAAGCGGCAGCCGATAATTGAGCCCTGTCGACGCGACCCGCCGTTCACTTGCCCACCGGGAGATTTCAGACCATGACCCGCTTCAATCGCCGAGAGTTTCTCGATCGTTCCAAGAAAACCGCCTTGGGCCTGGCCGCCGGGGTGACGATCCTTCAGAACGCGGGGTCGGTCCGCGGGGCCCCCGCCGCCGACAAGGTGATCCTGGCCGCCGTGGGCGTGGGCGGGCGCGGTACCCATTTGGCCACGCACCCCGAGTGGGGCTTCCTCTGCCGGGGCGACTGCCAGTACGCCTACCTCTGCGATCCCGACTCCTCCCGGGCCGGTCCGCGGGTGAAGGGCTTTGCCGACATGCAAGGGGGCAAAGAGCCGACGGTCGTGCCGGACCTCCGCACGGCCCTGGAAGACAAGTCGGTCGACGCCATCATCAGCGCCACGCCCGACCACTGGCACGCCCTGTCGACCGTGTGGGCCTGCATGGCCGGCAAAGACGTTTACGTCGAGAAGCCGGCCCACCATAGCTGCTGGGAGGGCCAGAAGATGGTCGAGGCCGCCCGAAAGCACAACCGCGTCGTGCAGATCGGCACCCAAAACCGCAGCGCCCCCTACAACATGGCCGCCCGCAAGTACATCGAGGAGGGCAAGCTGGGCACAGTCCACCTTTGCCGCATCTACAACCAGAAGGGG
>JBDRTC010000707.1:0-2655 GCA_043824335.1 Planctomycetota bacterium
TGAAGTCCCCTGGATCGAACGATGGTGATACCAAACAGGAACAGAAGAGAAGAGGCACCGGTACTCTGAACCAACAGTGTACCTTGCCTCATCCAAGAAACCCAAGCACTCGAAGTGTCCGTCAAACTGGCGCCATCTCACCGATCGTTGCCCAACAGGTGCCAAGGCGCACGCCGTCACCAGTTCGTTGAACTTGTCCCGTTGGCGAGTTCCCAACTTTCTCGCCGTCGGTAGCTTCACCTTGGCCAACTGCTCCCGCTTGGCCTTCGCGGGTGAGGCGTCGACGAACCGCTCGAACTCTTCGATGGGGTAGCGCCGGGTGGGGTCGCACTCCACCAGCACGCACGGCACGGGCTCCCGGCCGTTGCGCTCGTCTTTTCTGTTCTCGGTTCCGGGCACACGCAAGATTCTGCTCAAGTCGTGAGTGTGGTCTCCGCCGATCTTGGAAGCGATACCGGCGATGATGTCTTGGACGTGCTGCGCCTTTGCGCTCAACTCCGGCACGTTCTGCCGGGCGTCAAGACTCAGCTTCTCTTTCGTGTCCGGCTCGATCAGGTATCGGTGAGGCTTCTTTTTCTTCCCTGCCCCCTGGTCGATCCATTCGGTATGAACCGGTTGCGGATCACCTACATCGTCGATCAGGTATGGCTCGGGCAGCAACCAATAGAGGTGGACGCCGTTGCCGCTCGACACCACGATCGCCGGGGCTGGCAGCCCGGTTGCCTCGCACCGCTCGATCGCTTCGGCGGGCTGGCAGTCGTCAACGTCGGACCACAAGGCACGAACTGTCCGAATCTGCCAGGCAAGGTCGTACTGCTTGGGGCCGAACCGTGGACAGACTCCGAAAAAGACGTTGCATCGCGTCACCTTCGCCCGCTTGGCTTGGTGCATCACGGCATTCGCCAAGATGTCGGGGAACGGATGCCAGTTCCCTGCGTCGTCTTTCGCACCGACCAGCGTGTACCGAATCCCCCTGAAGTCGACCTTGCTTTTCTTCCGGTCGTTCTCAACCCACGTCTCGATCGGACGAAAGAGAATATAGTCGCCGGGCCCGAAAACGGCCGAGAGGAATTCGGTCGCTTGCCGGAGGTTTTCAACTTGGCCGTTGCCGCTGGCCGTCCCCACCATCGTCGCCGTTGTTCGCGTCGTGCTCATTCGCTGCCCCCCTCCGTGTTGATAACCTCCACAACTGCCTCGCGGATCTCGTCGTCAACGTCGTCGACCCGCCGATCGACTACATGTTCAACTTCATCACACCACCGACCGTGCTGAAGCTTCTGTCCCCAAGTCTTTACGGCCTTCAACACTTCGCCCAGAGGCACGCGGCGGCGCATTCGGTCAACGACCCGAGCTCCATCGTGTCGAGACTGAGCGCGTCGACAAAACGGTCGTGAACACGTTGCCGTAGTTCCTCCTCTCGCTGCTGGACGGCGTGCTCCTTGATGGCCTTGGCGGGCGGAATGAGCTTCCGGGCCAGACCGTGCTCTTCGAGCTTCCCCTCAACCCAGGCGATGAAACGATCCGGATTGGCTGCCAAGGCGTTCAACTCGACGCGCTGGGCTTTCCATCTCTTGTTGCTTATTCGCTCGCCGCGGAAATACTCCGTTTCCGTTTCGTCGAGTAGGAGTTTCTTCGGGATCGCCTTCTTTCGGATGACGTCCACCTTGAGGGTGATCTCGTGCTTCCGCCCGTGGGCCTGGAAAATCACCTTCCCCTCGTCGCCGTCGAGCACATACGGCATGGCCACGAGGGTCATAAGCGCGTTGCCCTGCGCGCCCCGGCAGGGGGACGCGTAAGCTTCACGGCTGGAGACGCGGGTAGAGAAGTCCAACACACCCTCGATGGTATCGACCGGCATCCCCGGCCCGTTGTCGGCCACGGTGATCCCCTCGTCGTCCATCGTGACCGTGATCTCCGGCGCTACGCCAGCTTCCTCGCAGGCGTCCAGGGCGTTGTCGACCAACTCCTTTAGGATCACGAGGGGCCAGACGTCTTGCCGGTGCCCGGTCTGGGCAACGAGTTCCTTCTCACTGAAGAAGTCGAGGTTCCGAGAGGTCCGGAACGTGGTTCGTTCCAGCTTCGATTTCCGAGCCGCCGTGCTCACGCCCCCACCTCCTTGTCGGCTCCGCCGGCCTCACCGTTCCCATTCCGCACCGCGAACAAGTCCGACCGCCGAATCCTCACCTGCCGCCCGATCCGCACCGCTGGCAGCCGTCCGTCACTGATGGCATCACGGATCACGTGAGGCTCGACTTCCGCCCACGAGGCGGCTTCAGCCACGCTCAGCGCCCACTGAGGCTGTTCAGAGAACCGGCGTTCGAGGATGTCGGCCACCTTGGGGGCGAGGGCTTCGGCTATTGCGGCGATTTCGTCGGGATCGAGTTTCATCGTTGGCGTCCGCCCGTCACTGGTTACGGCCGCTGTTGGAGCGAAGAGTCCGCATGACTTCGCTCACGTCAAACCGAATGGCCCGACTGGAAATCCGAATTGCCGGGATCACCCCATCTCGTGCCCAGCGTCGAACCGTGTCGGGCTCCGCGGCCTCCTCTTCGGCGGGTGGGTCGGCCGGCGGGTCAGCGGGTGGCGTTTCTGCCGCGGCTGCCGCCTCTTGGGCGGCAAGTGCGTCCAAATCTTGGTCGGGCTCGGTGTCCGTGG
>JBDRTC010000708.1:0-2376 GCA_043824335.1 Planctomycetota bacterium
ATTGTGCGGGGTTTTACCTCGCTCACCCGACGTGAGAGGCATCAAGAATGGGAGAGGATGCAATGACTTACCAAGAGATGGTCCGCGAACGCGCGGCCGTCAGGGGGCGTAGCGAGCCACTTCTTACAGCTTGGAGCGATCAACTGACGATCAGCAGCCAACTCATCGAGCGGCGCACGCAGCCGGAATACCGTGCCGAGTGCCTGGCGACGGAGGATTGGCCGGTCGGAGCCGGCGAGACTCAGTGCGATTGGCTGTCATTCGTTCACAAGCAGTTGCAGGCGATCGAATCCCTCCCCGACGGTTGGGATTCGTACGGTGCCCCGCGCCCGAGTGCATCTATTCTTAGCGGTGCGCGGAACCTCATCGAGTGCCTGAGTCAGGCGCCTGGGCTGCCTCAACCGTACGTCAACCCAACGCGCAACGGTGGCGTGCAGTTTGAGTGGGAGGCCGGAGAACGGTACTTTGAGCTTGAGGTGCTGGCGGAACGCGCGGCAACCTATTACTGGAGGGACCACTCCAACGCGGACCAACAGGAAGGGACGGTTTTCGAGGGGGATCGGCTGGACACAGTGCTTGAGTATGTCCGGCGCGTGGAAGCCTAGCCCCAACCAACGCGGCGAGGAACGGCGGTGTGCGAACAGTCGATCCCCGATGACGAACTTCTGTTTCGTCGCATCCCGCCGGGGACTCGCTGGTTTGCACCGCCGGACCGCCTCACAAGCTCCAACTTCAGGCTCCGCGAAGGTGAGGAGGGCATCTCCGTTTACCGAGCCCGCGTCGTTTCGGCGGATAACGTTCTCAAGAAGCCGGGTGTGATCCCGGGGAGCTTTCTCACCGAGACGACGGCTGGCGCGATCCGACGGCTCACCGACGCCACGGGCGAACCTCTACATCTGGACGTGGTGGCCGTCGCTGACAAAAGCGACTCCGGACATGCAGAAATCCGCGGGATTGCGCTCCGAGAGCGCAGTAAACCCGCGGCAGATGCTCTGAAAACCCTGTTCAAGCGGGTCACTGTATGAGCGTTCCATGAAACCCGAATTCGTCGATAACCGCCAGGGTAAACACGTTGGTGGCGCCGCTTCGTGTGAAGCATTTCCGCCGCTGGGCGTCCATGCTATAGGCTTGCACGATCTCGGCGATTTCAACAGCGTGAACGCTGCCTGTTTCTGCTATTTGAAGGGTGGAATATCGACTGGCAACCCCACGCGCATGAAGAATCGTGCGAAGGCTTGTGAAAGATGCTCCCGATACGGTGGCAGCAGACGAACGCGATCCTTTCCCTCCGCAGCAGCGACCTCTCGAACAGCATCGGCGCTTAAGGTGAAGACCCTCTCCAGATCGACGAGCATATAGTCTAGCTCGTGGCCTGGGATCCCGCATTGGTTGAGCACGTGATAGCGAGGGAATCCGCCCTTACGGGCTTGTTCCCACCCGTGGAGCTTGCCGAAATGCTTGTCCTTCTTGAGCTCGTGCCGGGAGTAGAGAGCCGCCAGGATCACATCGTCGGCGTTGCACTTCCCGTCTCGGCGAACCGCCAGATCGCAGGATTGCGTCATCACGATCACGTTCTGTCGCTGGCGTTCAATCGTAATCGCGTGGTCTCCAGGCTGCCGGACAGCGTCGGGAGGAATCAGGAAGACCGGGCAATCAAGAAGAATGTCGCCCTGTTCCAAGTCGGGTCCCGATACCGCGCCGTACCAGGGATAGCGTACGACATCGTCAGCCATGGCCTCAGTCTTCCGGGTCGTCGACGATGCGCGGCACGCGGTAAGCACCCTCTCGAAACGTGACCACAACGCGCTGAGCACGTCTTGGAGGCAGCGTCTCAATTCGTACATCCCAATCGACCGTCTCAAGCTCTTCTTCCGGCCATTCGGCTGCGTCTTGGTCGGAGAGTTGTAGGCCAGTGGAGCCGCCGCCAAAATGACACCAAGAGGGGGGGCGCGAAGACCAGGAAAGGCGGGCGAGATCTTGCGCGGACAACAAAGCTGCTACACCACGCGACCAGTCAGCGAACCGGTCTGCCACGTCGTTCTCGACATCGACCTCAAAGATCTCGGCCAAGTCGCCTTCAGAATGCCGTCGCTGAAGACCAATGAAAGCGTCGATCCACGGCAAGACGTGCATCTGGTAGGTGCGAACTGGCGATAGCTCTGGACCGCTCCCCGTCGAAGAGGCGGTGACTTTGCCCACGGATTCACCCCGTGCCGAGAGGGGCGTCCCGAATCTACCGGCGAAACCCCTCGTCCCTGTGGCCATATTGGAGCGGACTTGGATGGCTGCCCTGCTCATTGCGACTCCCCCATACCGAGGATCACTCTCGACAGGTTCGTAAAATAGCCAAGCCGGTCAGCCCAACAGCCGACCAGC
>JBDRTC010000709.1:0-2776 GCA_043824335.1 Planctomycetota bacterium
GGCCGGGTAGGGCATCGTGAAAAGCTCTTGACGGACGCGAAACCTCCGATCATGATAAATTGGTCAATCTGGAAAGACTAGGCGGCAGAGTGTGTGTTGCCTGGTTGTTCACGTAATTCGGCGCACGTTCTGTTTCACGTAATTTCCGTGTTTTGATTTCCCTTGATGACGTATGGGGACTCGACTGCGTTAAGTTCGGCAAGCCGGGCTTGCGCTCGGGCTCCCAACGCTCGTCGCGGAGCCGACGAGAAGCCGCTCCAAAGGTGTGACTCGGTCTCCAAGTTGTCGGAGTTGGAAGGATATCGGATGAGTCAATCGCCGGAGATTCGCGACGAGACTCGCATCGCGTGCGCCGCGTCGGGCGAATTCCAAGGATGGCTTTCGCAGGCCGGCGGCTCCCTGGCGATCACGACCTACCAGGCGGGCAAAGTCGCGATGGTCGGCTGGGACGGTCGCCAGGTCACTCTGTTGATGCGAGAGTTCGACAAGCCGCTGGGTCTGGCCGTGTGTGGTGGCCGACTTGCGCTGGCCACCCGGCACGATCTCTGGATCTTTGCCAACGCGCCTCTGTTGGCGCGCGACTACCTCGAAGATTCTCCGGGTCGGTACGACGGGTTGTATCTGCCCCGGGTCACTTTCCACACCGGCGCCGTGCACACGCACGACGTGGCGTTTCAGGGTGACGATTTGCTGCTGGTCAACACGCGCTTTTCGTGTCTGGCGCGTTTGAGCCGCGATCACAGTTTCACGCCGGTGTGGCGTCCCAAGTTCGTCAGCGACCTGGTGCCGGAGGACCGCTGCCACTTGAACGGCGTCGTCGTCCAAGACGGCGGGCCCAAGTACGTGACCGCGCTGGGCACGACGGACACGGCGGGCGGATGGCGAGAGAACAAGGCCGCCGGGGGCGTGTTGATCGACGTCGAGACCGACGAGATCGTCGTCCGCGGCATGTCGATGCCCCATTCACCCCGCTGGTACGACGGCCGGTTGTGGGTATTGAATTCCGGCATGGGGGAATTGCTGATTGTCGATCCGTCGACCGGGGAGTCCACGTCCGTGTGTGGATTGCCCGGCTATTTGCGTGGCTTGTGTTTCGTGGGTCCGTACGCCCTGGTGGGGATGTCGAAGATCCGCGAAACGCACATTTTCGGAGGCCTGCCGATTCAGGAGCGCGCCAGGAAGCTGCTTTGCGGAGTGGCGGTGATTGATTTGCGCTCGGGGCTGTTGGCGGGCATGCTTGAATTCACGTCGGGATGCGAGGAACTCTACGACGTGCAATTCCTGCCGGGCATCCGCCAGCCGATGATTCTCAACATGGAGAAACCGGCGGTCCGCCTGGCGATCACCAGTCCCGATTCCTCCTTCTGGCTGCGAGCCAGCGCGGAGATTCGGGAGGCGGAAGGCCCCATGGCCGACGCCGGCCGAAACCGGGTTGCCCCATTACCTGCAAAAGACCAGGACGGCGAGATGCAGACGCGGGGTGACTTGCTTCCGGACTCCGGAACCCAGTTTTGAGGAACGAAAACGATGTCGCTCACACGATCGCCTAGGCTCGAAAGCATCAGATCCAGGTTGGCAGCCATCCGGGACCGTTTCGGTGGCAAGGGCCGCCGCGGCGTCGGGCAAACGAAGCACCGCCGCCTCCTCATGGATCCCCTGGAGGAGCGCACGCTCTTGAGCGTGGCCCCGGCTGACTGGGACGACGTGCTCGTCAACCCGAGCCCCGACACGGTGCAGCAGGGCACGCTTTCCGGGCAGTCGCTCGCAGCCGACAACGACGGCGACTTCGTCGTCACCTGGACGCGGCAAGATCCGGTGCTCGACTCGATCGGCAACCCGGTGATCGATCCGTCGACCGGCAATCCGATGTCCGACGCGAATATCTACGCCCGCTACTTCACCGACGAGGTCCAGCAACTCACCCTCCCCGACGCCATCGCGGGCGACGCGGATGAGAACGGCATCGGCGGCTCGTTCTCGATCCTCTACGGCGGAAACGAGGTGCAGAAGATCTCGATCACGGCAACCTCGCAACCGTTCACTTCGTACCAACCGTTGATTGCCGGATCGGTGGTCCTCGGCTTCGACGTGAACGGCAACGGCATCGTGGGCCCCGGGGAAACGACCACGGTCATCTTCAGCGAAAGTAACCCCTTCACCGCCACCGCCAACACTTTTGAGACCGCCTTGCAGGGGCTCGGCGGGGCGTTGACCGATGCCAACGTCCGGGGGATCAATCCGCACGAGTTCCTCGTCGAGTTCGGAAACCTTTCCGGGGGGGCGGACCAGCCGGAGATCACGGTCGAATCGGTCGCCTTCACTTCCGGGTTCCTGCCCGCGGTGCTCACTTCCACGGTGCGAGAGCCGACCCAGCTCGGCCCGATTTTCGTCTCTTCAACGGACCCCTACCAAACAGCCAACGGGATCGAGCAGACGTTCTTTTTGACTTCGACCAATTTTCCTCTGGGGCCGATCGATTTTCCCCCCGTGGAAGGCGGGCGAGTGCCCGCCGGCCAAGACGGCCCGCGATACTACCCGGAGACTTTGCGGACCCCGGTCCCCGGCGTGACGGTCGAGCCCGTGCTCGAGTTGGACCCGTTCGACAATTCGGTGAAGCCGAGCCTCACGAAATTCACGGTCACGTTCGACGGGGCCACCGGCGCCCGCGAGGGCACCTCGGGCAAGAAGGACCATCCACCCTTGTTCGTGGCCGCGGCCGACGACGAGTTGGGGACCACCTTGCTTGGCTCCCCGCAACTGAAGGTTGTCACGCTGA
>JBDRTC010000710.1:0-2518 GCA_043824335.1 Planctomycetota bacterium
TCGCGGGGGCCCTCCTCCGGGCCACGCATCGAGAGCGCCTTGGCCCCGGTTTCATGCGCCGCCTTGATCTCGTCGGTCGACATCGCCTTGGGCCACACGGCAACCTCGTCGATCGCCGATCGCTCCTTTCCGATGTAGGCCCAACTCGGGTACGGCGTGCCGACCGCGATTTCCCAGCGGCCCTGGGAGGGAAGCTCGACGGCGGCGGCCTCTCCCTTCCGCTCTCCGTCGACGTAGAGCCGATAGTGCTTTTCGTCCCAGGTCACCGCGAGATGATGCCACTGGCCCTGCTGCCAGGAGTCGATCGGCGTGCGGATCAACGAGTGTCGCTTCTCGCCGACGGTGTTTTCCGCGAGCAGTGCAAGCTCGTTCGTGTTCCAGTACTTGTAGAGGATAACCCGCACGTACTCGCGTTGGACCTCGGTGAGGCTGAGCCGCGCGAAGAAGACAAAATGCCGCGACGCCGGCGTCCAGTCTTCGGGCCGCACCCACATGGAGAGCGTTCCCCGGGCGGGAAAGAAGCCGTCGTTGACGAAGAAGCTGCACCGGTTCTGGCCGCCCAGGACCCGGGCCTGGCCCTTCACGCCCGGAACGAACGGCCCGCCCATCGACGTGTACGGCGTGACCTCCTCCGCCGTGCCGGTCGTGAGGACCGCCTGGTCGCTGCCGTCGAACGGCGCGTGCAACAGGGGCGTTTCCGCCGCAAGACCGCAGGGCAGCACGCACGCGGCGACAAGAAAAGCACTCCAACCGACTCGCATCATGATGCTCCTTGCGGTTTCCCGGGCGAGGCGCAAACGACCGGCCGTCTGCGCGGCGCAACGACCATGATACTGCAACCCGCCACCGACAATCAACGGAAGGGGGGCATCACCGCGCGGGCGTGGTGAGACGGACGATTCGCACCGCTTGCGATCAATGCAGGTTAGACGGACTTTGGCGGTAAATCCTGCCCGTCCTGGTGGTGCGTGTCGGCGGCGTTGCCTGAAAAGCCCGACCGGCGGGATGCTCGTGTCGGATACTTCAGCAAGAGGTTGAGGCGATGCGTAGGTCTCGCTTCGCTCGACCCGCCCTGCCACTCGTACAAACCGTCTCCCGTTTTCGCCCAGGAGGCCCTTCATGCTCTTTGCCGAATTAACCCCCGTCTTGGTCGTCGGCCTGGTCGCCGCGATCGCATTTTTTCTGTTCAGCCTGGCGATCTTCACGATGTTCTTTTCCACGTGGATCCAGGCGTACCTGTCGGGGGTCCCGATCATGATCCTGGACCTCGTCGGCATGAAGCTGCGGCAAACCGACGTCAAGGCCGTGGTCCGCGCCCTGATTCTCGCCAAGCAGGGCGGCGTTGCGATTTCCTGTGCCGAAATGGAACGGGCGTGGATGCAGGGCGTCGACCTGGAAAAGGTCGTGCTGGCCGCGACCAAGGTGAACAAGGACAACATGGACCTCACCTTCCAGGCGCTCGTGGAAGCCGAGCTGGAAAACCGGCTGGCCGAGGTGCTCGACCGGAAGTAGGGAGCGGAGCCGGAAGCGGTGGCGTACCGATAACGGGGCAAGAAGGCCGGCCCGGGCACGACCCATTTGACAGCCTCGCCTGGTTGCGTCAGACTAGAGACGGCCTTTCCAAGAAGCGACGTTGCGCGCCTCGGCTGAGGTGACATCCGCTCAAAGGAGATGACAAACCCATGGCGAGCACGGCAAGACCGGCCGGAGTTTCCGGTATGCGTTCGGCGCGTCGCTTTCCACACTTTCGGTCCGTCGTGATCGCGGCGCTACTCTTGGCATTTACCGCGGCCGGGCGGATTCCGGCCCAGGACGTTGACTTCCTCGGCGGCGAGACGGCCGGCGTTTCGATGAGCTACGAGCAGCAGTGGGGGGATTTCGGCGTGGATAAGGCCGCGGCCGCATCCGGCGGGGTCGGCGCGCCGATGCGGATCGGCGAGACCACCTTCACCCGCGGCCTGGGACACCACGCCAACGGCGAGATCGTCGTCGACCTGCGAGGCCAGTACCGTTTCTTCCGCGCCTCGCTGGGCGTGCAGTGGCAGGGCGGCAACCGGGGAAGCGTGACCTTTCGGATTGAAGTCGACGGGAAGACCGTCGTCGAAGCCGGGCCGATGTCCGACAGCGATCCGGCAAAGCAGGTGGAGGTGGCGCTGGACGGCGCGCAGGAGCTTCGGCTGATCGCCACCGACTCGGGCGACGGCATCGGCTGCGACATGGCCAACTGGGCCGAGGCGTGTCTGGTCCGCGATCCCGACAGCCCGTTTTTCGGGGAGGTCGGCGTGTTGCTTTCCGGGGCCCCGGCCCCGCCGCCGAGCGCGGCAGCGTGCGGCTTCTCCTTGATCGCGGCCGAATCGGGACCTCAGGTGGCGGTAATGAAACGGGCCGGGACGTTCACCGTGAGCGTGGAGCCCGGCGAGGAGGTCCGCCTCGTGGTCCCGGCCAAGAATCTCCTTGAGCCGGCCCGCTTCCTCGCCGAAGTGTCCGTTTTCGACGGAACCGAGGCCGAGGTCGAGCT
>JBDRTC010000711.1:0-10380 GCA_043824335.1 Planctomycetota bacterium
CCTGGTCGCGAGGTGGCCGAAGGCGGTACGAGAAAACTGCCCGAAATCAGTCGTCGGCTGTGTGTGAAACTGACTGGATTTTGATATTCCATGCACCGATTTTGTCCGCGCCAGTCCGCTGGGTCCACTGGGGATCAAATAGGCGCGAAGGGTGACGTATGGGCCAAAGACGCAAGGTGCTTTCGCATCAAGGACTTACAGGTACGAGGAGCTGATGTGACCACAAGCTTGTCGAACTTATGACGAAATGGCCCTGATTTGGGCATTTCTCCGCGGTAATCGTGACTTGAAGGGCGACCGGCTCGGCAAGTGTGACTTCAAGCTTCTGGGCTGATGGTCACTGGTTCGAAAGGGCGCGGCTGTTGCGCTACGGCGCGCGAGTCGCAAACGACGACTGGCAAGTCGCCACCCGCACGGCCTCTACTCGGGTGGAAGATTCCGGGAGCATGCAACGTCCTCTAGGAACGGATGTCGAGGCAAAAGAGGGTGTCGTGACAGCGAAGGAAGAGCCTGCCTCGGCAGATCACCGGATGTGCCCAGACTTTATTTTGGTCGGCAAGCTGAAAGCTCCCCACTGTCTTGAAACCTTCGGTTGTCAGTTCCTGAAGCGTCATCGTACCTCGCTCTGTGAGGCAGTAGAAGCGATTGTCGGCGTAGATGAGAGAACCGCTTGGCATCTCGGCGACGCTCACCGGCGGGCCACGAGGGCAAGAGCCCCGTTTCATCGCAAATGCCGTCGCGGCGAGGACCGCGCCACTGCGGCCAGTCCGGTGTGGCTGATGGGACCAAGGTCGGGACCGGCTCTTGCGCTGAGAGCGGCAGGCGGGTGCTGAGAAGGATAGCGACAATCCACGCGATTCGGGTGCCACGCATTAAGTATGTGCTCAAAGTTTTCTCTCCCTGTCCAAGATGTTGCGGTAGATCTGCATGATGCCAGCCTTGGCGACGTCGTCGCGGGCGTCATACGGGCCGTACGACGAGAAGATCAGCCGGCCCCCTCCGACCTCCGCGTAGCAAAGCACGCTTGCGCCCGCTTGGCCGAGGATACGCACGCCTTGATGGTCGATCATGCCGTGGTACGTGTTCAGCCACTCGGCGTTCTCGGCGACGACGCCCTTCAAATAGGGATGGTCTTTCGCGAAGACCTCCACCGGCCAGCGCCGCGCGTTGTATGCCCAAGCTCGCGCCCCGACCCACGGCATGTCCTCGAACGACCGGCCAAGCGCACCGTAAATGGCCCCGTTTGTCATCAGAACGTGGCCGCCGTCTTCAAGATAGCGCTTCATAGCGGCGATCTCAGCGGCGGTGAATTTCCGGTCGCAACCACGAAGCCAGGCAACGAGGCTGTAGTCCGCGAACTCGGACGGGTCGAGAAATTCGCCACGGTCCCGCCCGACGACTTTCAACCTTGCTGTCACGTAGTATTGAAAGAACTTCCTGTCGCCGCCGGAGGCGTTGCCGGATGCGACGACCGCGACCGGCTTGCCTGCAGCCCAGGCACTCGCAGGCACCAAAAGGACAAACAGCCACAACACCAGAGATTGTCGCAGAGGCACGTTCAGCCCTTTCTCATCGCGGTTCCGTCACGTATTGACGCAAATACCATGCGGCTCATACCGGATCGGGCATCCGATACTTGCCGCGGCCGGCGGCCTTGAGGTATTGGTTGGCCGCGTCGTTGTTGGTGAATTTCTCGGTCTTGCCGTCGAAAACCAGCTTCTGGTTCCCGCTTCGGTAGGCGATATTGGCCAGGTGTTCCAGGGTGGCGCTCAAGTGGCCCTGCTGGATATTGACTTTGGACTGTTTCCGCGTACGGATGCAATTGACGAAATCGTCGATGGCTGGCTCGTCTCCCGGTCGCCCGAACTGACCGGCCACGGGCTTTCCGTCGGCCAAGAGCGCCTGCCAGCCACCGCCGTGCCGGCCGAGGCACATCAATTGCTTTGTGCCATAGATTTCGATCCGCGTGGAGTTTTGTGGCCAGTAGGGGAACTCGTCGCCGTTGCGGATCTCGCCGGGTGTCTTCTTGATGTACCCTCTGGTGAAGCCGGTCGTGTCCAGAGTCATCGTCAGCTTGTCGAATTCAAAGGTGGCCACGAGGTTATCGGGCATTTCACCGCCATCGTCGTATTGCCAGCGCCCGCCGTAGGAGTTGACTGCCTTTGGATGCGGTGGGTCGCCAATCGCCAGGCGAGCCAGGTCAAGGGAGTGGATGGCATCGGAATTGTTGCCGCCGGAATAGTCCCAGTAGCCGTACCAATTGCGGTGCACGTGCTCGTTGTAGGGCCGATCGGGCGCCGGGCCGAGCCAGGCGTCCCAATCGAAACCTTTCGGCGGGTCGCCGTCGGGTACTTTCTTCATCGGATAGCCGCCGTAGACGCCGCTCTGCATGAAGAACACCTTCACCAGAAAGACCTCGCCCAGGTTCCCTTCCTCGATGTACTTCCGCGCGGAGGCGGCGTATTCCGTCGCTCGGGATTGCGTGCCGGCTTGCACGATCCGCTTGTATTTCTCGGCCGCCTCAACCATCTTGCGGCCTTCCTCGACCTTGCGGCAAATGCACTTCTCCACGTACACGTCCTTGCCCGCCTGGCAGGCCCAGACCGTGCCCAGACCGTGCCATTGCTCGGGTGTGCCGATCATGACACCGTGCACGTCCTTGTCGTCGAAGACTTCGTGCATGTCCCTGACGACCTTGGGGGCGAAGCCTTGTATCTTCTCCAACTCCTCGGCGCTCGCGTTGCCGCGGGCGTCCTCGACGTCGCACACGTACTTGCAGTCGACGTCGTCTCTGGCGGCCATCTGCCGCATCACGCCGCGGCCCCGGCCTCCGGAGCCGATCAGCGCCAGCACGACCTTGTTGGCGGCCGACTGCGACCGGGCCGTCCGGGCCACCGTGGCCGTGGCCGCCAGAGCAGCGGCACCTTGCACCGATCGGCCGACGAAGTGTCTGCGCGTAATCCTCGACATGGCGTGTCTCCTCACTGGTTAATGGATGGAGTGTGGCAGTATTTCACGATGGTTCCTCTGATGCCACAGGCAGTCGTCAGACCTCAGGCAACTGGTAACCTTTTCGGCGCGGGCGGGTTCGCAACGCGTTGGCTTCCTCGTCGCCCACGAACTCTTCCTTGACGGGATCCCAGTGCAGCTTGTGTCCCAGCTCGCGGCAGATGTTGATCAAGTGGCAGACCGTCGTGCTGCGGTGCCCGATCGCCGCCGAGGCAACCGGCTTCTCCCGTGTCCGCATGCAGTGCACCCAGTTGCGGATATGTTCGTGCGACACGCTGGCGTATTCCGATTTGTCCGCCGCCGGCGGGGCATTCTCGATCAGTTCCGGCGGATTGGCGGCCAGCCGATTGCGGTTGATCTCGATTTTGCCCTTCTCTCCAACAAAAATTCCTCCCATGCGAGGGCCTTTGTCCTCCGGCATGTCCAGCTTCAGAAGAGTCCCGCAGGCGTAGCGCATCGAGACCCGACCGTCCGGCCGCGATTCCTCCGGCCAGATTTCGACGGGACCTGTGTCATTCGTCCCCAGTGCCCGCTGAATCTGATCGAAAGCGTGCACCCAGCCGGTCACGAGCCACCCGCAGTATTCCCGATAGCGAGCCCATCGACCGAGACCTGGGTGCAACTCCGGGCTGAACGGGGTCAGTGCGGTCTGGTTACACCATAAATCCCAGTCCATTTCGGGAGGCGTCGGCTGGGCCTGCAACTGCGGACGCGGACGCGGTCCTGGGAAGTTCGGGCATGTCACCGTCAGCACCTTGCCGATCGCTCCGTTTTGGATGAGATCGCTGCCGAAGTTGTTGATGGCGATCGATCGCTGCTGGGTTCCCACCTGGAAAACGGTTCGATACTTCTGTTCCGCGCGGACAAGATGCTGCCCTTCTTCGATCGTCAGCGTCAGCGGCTTCTCCGCGTAGACGTCGAGCCCGGCTTGCATGGCATGGATGCAGGCCAGAACCCGGGCGTGGGTGGTGGTCGCCACAAAGACGCCGTCGAGCTTCTCCTTGGAGAGCATCTGCCGGTAGTCCTGATACGGCGAACACTTCTCGGTGGCAATCGATCCCTGGATCTGCCGGGATGTTGCCAGATGGTCGGCGATCGCCCGCAGATCGCAATCCGCCACGGCCACGAGCTTTAGGTCGGAAGGGCTTTCTTTGGTCAAATCCTTGGAGCGGTGGCCGGCGCCGATCAGGCCGACGCAAATGCGATCGTTGGCGCCGGGCCTGCCCCGGGCCGCCAGCACCGTGGCCGGGATCCAAGAGGGAACAGCCAGAGCGGCTGCCGTTGTCTTGATGAAGTCACGCCGGTTGGTCGGCTTGTTTCGCATAGGTGTCCCCTTTCTGGAGTGCCTGGCAGGAATTCTATCGCGACGGACGCACGAAGCGGTGGCCGCCGGTTCGCCAGAAATCGATAAAGAGCACTTCGACGCCAACAGCATACCCCGCCAACCGGCGGTCAACAACCAGGCTATGGTTCAGTGCAATCAACACGTGGGCCGGCACGGGCGACGGGTTTCACACGTCCGAGAGGCATCCCTTAAGATGCTGGATTTCCTTGGCGAGCGTTGCCGTGCGCTCGGTCTCCGGCAGCTTGCCCAGCGACTCATCTTCGATGCACAGGTCGTTCGCGTAACCGGCGTCCCGGAGGATCTTGACGACGCGCTTGAAATCGACGTCGCCTCGGTCGATCGGACAGTTGAATTCGCCGTACTTCCAGCCCATGGGCCGCTGCGTGTTGCGCTGGTCGGCCGGGTACCGGATGCTCTTGCAGTGCGTGTGAAACACCCGCGGGGCAAACTCCGCGTACAACTCATAGACCTTCGACAGGGGGTGCCCAAACCAATAGAAATTGCCCGTATCGAGGGTCAACCCGAGGCGATTGGACCCGACCCCGGCGAACAGGGCTTCGAGGAATTCCGGATCATTCGTGGTCTTGCCGTGGTTTTCCACGCCAAACACCATCCCGGTCGACTCACTCGCCGCCAGGACCTTCTTGAGCGTCTCGATGCTGAACTGGAGGAAGTTGGGTAGATCGGCCTTGCGGGTCACGACGTCGATGCGGATGGCCGGCACGCCGAGCGCCCGTGCGGCTTGAGCGGCCTTGGTAGTCCACTCAATCTCCTTCTCGGGTCGGACGTCGAACTGGTTGTGCATGGAGAAAGCGGTGATCTTGCAGCCCGCGGCCTGCATGTCGGCCTGGAGCGTCGCCAGGTCTTCCGGCGTGGCCGCCGAGTATTTGCGGGTAGGATGGAACAACCGCGGGAACGACAGGTCCTCGGCAATCGTTGCCTCGACGCCCTCGGCGCCGATGGCCTTCATGGCCGCCCAGCAGTCGACTTCCTTGACGTGTCGCAAGGTGGCGTCGCCGCAAGCCAGCATCAGCTTGATGCTCTTCTCGGCGGCAAAGGCGCTGCGGCCAAGCATACCCGCGGCGGCCGTGCCGGCCAGCAAGCAGCTCGAATGATGGAGGAAATCTCGACGGTTGAGGGCGGAAGTCATGGGGAGGGTTCCTGTGGTCGGGTGGTGTCCGGAACAGGCCAATTCTACTCCGGAAGAAACCGGACATCAAATCTGGCGGTACCTCGAGCAACAAGGCCAGCCGCACCCGAAGCCCTGTCCTCTTCCCGGAATCCCCAATAGACGCCAAACACCGCACGAATCATCGCCCGTTGCATCCTTCGGGGCATTGCATAGAATGAGCGTCGCGGAATATCCGATTCGCTTACCCCGTACTGCTACGAAAGGACCATCATGGACCAGGACGCCAAAACCCGCGGTTCGCGCCGGTCGTTCCTGAAGACCTCATCCGCCGCCATCGCCGGCACCCTCGCTTCGCCGCTGGGAGTTCCGTCCCTGCTCCACGGCGCGTCCGCCAGCGGAAAGCTCAAGCTCGGCCTCATCTCTGCGGCGACCTACGGCTACATGGGGGCGCCACGGACGCCCGGATCGAACCACGGCACGGCCTTCGCCACGGCCTGCAACGGCTACGACGAGGTCAAACGCAAGCAGTTCGAGGGGACTTTTGTGGCCGCCCGGAAACGCATCGAGTCCGCCCAGGTGGTCCGCGTCTGGGACCCGGTCAAGGCCGCGGCCGAGCGGCTCGCCGACGTGTGCGGCATCCCGAAGGTCTGCGACGGCGCCGACGAATGTGCCGAGGGCGTGGATGCGGTGCTCATCGTGGACGACGGCTCCGGGGAGCAGTGGAGATACGCGCTGACGCCGCTGCGCAAAGGCGTGCCGACGTTCTGCGACAAGCCACTGGCCATGACCGCGAAGCAGGCCAAGGAAGTCGCCGATCTGTCGCGCACAACCGGCACGCCGCTGATGTCGGCCAGCTCGCTGCGGTTCGTGCCCGATGTCTTGGCATTGGCCAAGGAAGCGCCGTCGTTGGGCAACATTCATCTCGCCACGACCATCTGCGGCAACGAGTTGGTTTACTACGGCATTCACGCGCTGGAGATGGCCTACGCGGTCCTCGGCGGCGGCGCGGTGTCTTGCCTCAACGTCGGCCAGCCGGGTCGCAACCTCGTCCGTGTGCGCTTCGAAAACGGCCGCGACTTGATGCTCTTGGTCGCCGAGAAGGAGTGGATGCGCGCCGGCTATCAGATCAACCTCTATGGCGCCAAAGGCTGGCGCACCCTGACGCCCCAACTCGCCGATCTCTACTGGTATCTGCTCGACAGATTCCTCGAACTGGTGCGCACGAACAAGGAGAGCGTGCCGATCGAGGAGGAAGTGGAAGTCATTGCCGTGCTCGAAGCCGGCAAACGTTCCTTGGCCGAAGAGCGCGAAGTGACGCTGGCGGAAGTGCTGCAATGAGCGGCTCGGCAGGAGGCCGCCTTCCAGGGCAAACGACGGCCAACCCTGGCAATTCTTCTTCGTGATTCTCGTCGGCTGCGTTTATCGCGAGCAACAGAAGATCATCGTGTTCTACCAATCCCAACTCGATGCGGTGATGAATCGCATCCCCTCGGCTCGCAGCCGATCGATATGCGGGGTCGGTGCCAGTCCACCGGCGTGCGACACGTCACCGTACCCCATGTCGTCTGCAAGGATGAAGACGATGTCGGTCTTTGCCTGCCATCCGCTTCGTTACTGATCCTCATAGTGCGTCTGCAAATCACGAAGCTTCTTTGTCAGCGATGCGCGGACGGAAAGGTAAGCCTTATCCTCGTAGACGTTCCTCAACTCGTCAGGATCCTGGTGCAGGTCGAACAACTCGGGCGCGCAGCCGTCCAACTGATAATGGATCAGCTTATGTCTCGCAGTCCGAACGCCGAGCATCGCGGGAATGCCGTACGCTTTTTCATAGAATCGATAGTAGATCGCGTCGCGCCAATCGACGGGCGTTTCGCCAGCAAGGAGCGACACAAGGCTTTTGCCTTGAACGTCGGCGGGGATGTTCGTCTCGGCAAGGCCTAGAAATGTCGGCGTGAAATCGAGATTCATGACCAAGGCGTCGCTTGTCTGCCCCGCTTCGATCGTGCCCGGCCAGCGTGCGACGAGCGGCATCCGTAGCGAATGCTCGTACATGAGACGCTTGTCGTAGAGGTTGTGGTCGCCGAGAAAAAACCCTTGGTCCGACGTGTAAATGACGATCGTATTCTTTGCGAGGCCCGACTCGTCGAGGTAATCGAGCAGCCGCCCAACATTGTCGTCAACCGACGCGATGACCCGCAGGTAATCCTTGATAAAGACCTGATAGCTCCAGCGGCGATACTCCTCCGGCGCCATGCCTTTCGGCGCGGGCCCCTTCAGCCGACGAAAATGTCGGTCGTAGCAATCCTGCATATGGAGGGAATGGTCGGCGATCGCACGGCTACGCGTTGCATAATCGTCGTTGAATGTTGCCGGCTCCGGCAGGTCGTGCTCGTACATCCGCGAGTGCTTCGCGTCGGCTTCCCAGTTGGCGTGCGGTGCCTTGTGGTGGCACATGACGAAGAAGGGCCGATCGGTGGGCCGCCTGGTTTTCAGCCAGTCGAGCGTTCGGTCGGTGATGATGTCGGTCGTGTAGCCCCTATGCTGCACAACGCCCGCGGCCGTCTTCAACGGCGGGTTGAAGTACGGACCTTGCCCGATGAGAACCTCGTAATGATCAAAGCCGGTCGGCGTTGATCCGAGATGCCACTTCCCGAAAATGGCCGTCGTGTATCCCGCTTTCCGAAGCAGTTTCGGGGAGGTCTGCTGCGTGCCGTTGAACGTATTGCCGTTACGATAGAATCCATTCTTGTGACTATACTTGCCCGTAAGAACCACCGCTCGACTAGGCCCACAGAGGCTATTCGTGCAGAAGCAGTTGGTATAGCGAATTCCTTCCTCCGCAATCCGATCGATGTTGGGTGTCTCGTTAAGCTGACTACCATAGCAGCCGACTGCATGGGCCGCATGATCGTCCGACATGATGAAAAGGATATTAGGACGCTCCGCGGCACCGGCTGTTGCACCGAGGAAGAGGAGTGCGAATACCGATAGAAGCCTCGCAAACGTGCCCATGTCTCGTTTTCCTGTTAGGGTGGATTTCGTGGCCCGCACCCGCGATGACCCATCGAACATGACAATGCTCCCGTCGGACGGTGAGAGTCCATTGATGGAGCGAAGAACCTCTCTCTGTGGCACGTGCTCGACGGGCACGGAGCAACGATCACTCCGTTTCAACGCCGCTGAACATCGACCGCATCCTTGAACGCCTGTCGCCGCGTGTTGATTTCATGAGATTTCGCCTCGCATTTCTTGCGAAGCGTCGCAAGGATTTCGCTATCGGCGTGCGTCTCGACGAGATTGTTCATCTCTCCCGGATCGGCTTCCAGGTCGAAGAGCATTTCAAAATCGGGTTGCCGATTTGCAAAATCGACGTCCGATTCGTCGTAGCGGCCCTTGGCGTCATACATCCGGATGTACTTCCATTTGCCTTGGCGGACACCTTCCTGGAACGGCGTATCCCGGCCGGTGTAGAGACTCTCCAGAAACAACGCGTCGCGCCATGAGGCGTCCTTGCCTTCCACCAGGGGACGCAAGCTGCTGCCGTCCATGAAAGCGGGTGCCTCAACGCCGGCGTAGTCGAGAATGGTTCGGGGGATGTCCAGGCTGGAAACCAAGCTGTCGATCTGCCGCCCCCTGAGCTGGGTCGGCAGGCTGGGATCGTGGATGAAGCAGGGGATCTTCGATGCCAGGTCGTACAACAACGCCTTACCGCCCATGCCGTATTCGCCCATCAGCAGACCGTGGTCGCTGGCGTAGATAATCACGCTGTCCTCCGGCCCTTGTCCTGGTCCATGATGAACCTGGGAATGAATTGGTAGGGATCGGTTCCCGTTGAGGCAGGGACCCGGATGTCGATGTCTCGGTAGAGCGTGTCGTAGAACGGGCTTCCCTTGAGCTTCGGGTTTTCATTGGCCGGACGCGACATGCGTCGCCAGTCCGGGTAGTCGGGATACATGCTGGTCGTCTGCGATCCATGGGGCACGTTGAAGCCGGTGTGATACCCGGCCTTCTGCAACAGGGCCGGATACGTTCGCTCCCATTGCGCTTCCGTCAATTCGTAAGAAGAGGTGAAGCCAACGCCGTGGACCCGCTCGTGCATCCCCGTCAACAAGGACACCCGACTTGGGGAACAGACGGGTTCCGCGATGTAGGTATTGCGGAACCGCACCGACTGGCTCAGCAACCGGTCCACGTTCGGCGTCTTGACGAAAGGATGGCCCATCGCGCCAAAGGTGTTGTCACGCTGGTCGTCAGTGAGCAGAAAGACGATGTTGGGCGCCGGTGGTTTGTCAGCGGCATTCGAGGCATTGTTCAACAGAACGACCGACACGGCGGCGATCAGAAGGCATCGAGTATCAAGAAGTTCGGTGTGTTTGATCATCACGGGGATCTCTCCTGCTGTGCCAGCATAGGTCGGCATAGATGTTTTACAGGGAAAGCGTGGCTGACGAACCAGGCCAACATGGGATCAGTATGTCGCTTATGCCGGGGATTATCCAGTCAGCGACAATAGCATATTTTCAGATTTTGTTACACATTTCATATGACAGACCTGGGCTGCCGGATGCTCACGACCCGCATGCTTTCGAGTGTCGAGTTGGAAATCGTGGCGATGGCGAAGAAGCGTCCGAGGACTCGGCGGCGATATCCGAACGTCTCCAATCGCTAAACGCGGCTGGCCGCAAAACAGATCGCGGCCAGGGCCACTTTCTCCAATGCGCAGGTCCGACACCCCAGACGGCCCGGCCTGCTCCTCACGGAGTTCTGGTTGAGAGCCACGACCTCTCACCGTTGGGGCTTCCCGTGTTGCCTGTCGATTCCTCTTCCACACATGCCATCACCACTACCCCGGCGGGACCGATCGAGTCATGTCGCTCGTGGCACTCGACCAGCA
>JBDRTC010000712.1:0-2169 GCA_043824335.1 Planctomycetota bacterium
GAGAGGTTTATCTCTTAGGCGTTCTGCCTCGGCTACCCTACAAGTCGCCCCCTCTATGCGGGGGAAGGCCGGCATCGCGGCTCCTCGGTCTCGCATGTTCTGAGACGCCCTTCTGGCGAGGGCCATGATTGAGAACGTCTGAACGCGGGCGGCAGCCGCGCCCAGGGCGTGTGCCGGCCGCATCACGGGCCCGAGCTTGACCGATTTGCCGTCTCACGGCCAGATCGAAGCCTACCCCTTGCACGCCGCGATCCACCCGCCTCCCACGGCCTCAGAAACGCCGTTCGTCCCCAAAAGGTCTTCTGGGTCGCCCAGCGGCCTATCTCGGCTTCTGGCACTCGTGGGCGTGGGGCTGGCGGCGCCAGGGGCGATGTTTGGAGGGAGGGGGTGAGGCGAGCGTGGTGCGGAGGCCGTGTCCGGGATGTGGGTGGCCGCTCTTGTAAGAAATGGCGATCTGCGCCTACCGGATTCAGCTTGCTCAAAATCTCGCAAGGCCGCTGTTTTTTACATTTCGTCTCGGCAGGACAAGCCGTGGGGGACCGCCTCATCGCGAGGCAGGGAATGTTCCCTGCCTTCGGCGGATGCAATTGCGTGCAGTCGGATGTGCTTGCCGCCGATGCCGCTCCGGTTGAAGCTCACGGTAGTCGCCAGTCTGGCCAACTCTTGACTGTGCTTTTGTGTCTGGGATGATGGGATCGGTCGCCCGGTTGAAGGCGGTCAGGCAACCAAATGAGGAGACCTGCAATCCATGCCGGAACCGACACTGCATGACTCGAAGCCTGGGAAGCTGCCGCAGCCCCGCCGCTGGCGATGGAGGGTCTTGTTGGCAGCCGTGCTTGCTGTCGGAGTCGTTAGCGGCGCTCTCTACATACACGGAACCCAAGTACCATCGCCGCAAGAGCCCGCCTCAAGCCTCGTCGAGGCCGAAGCGCCCACCGATCCGGACGACTGGTTTCGCCGCATGGTGGTCGGCGTTTGGGAGGACGACCACCAGGGAAAGCGAACGATGACGCTTGCCGAAGACGGCACGGGCACGATGGTCGTGGAACTGAGCGGCTGGAAAGCCGCACTATCGGCCTCTCGGCTCCGATTCGACATGGTGTGGTCGGTCGAGGACGGCCGCCTGAAGAAACAAACGGTCGGCGGCGAGCCGGAGGCCCAAGTCCAGATGATCCTCAGCACGATGGGGGATCGAGTCGATGAACCGATTCTCGAATTGACTGAGGACCGCCTGGTCCTGCTCGACCAGGACGGTAAGACGAAGTACGAGTGGCGGCAAACGCAGAAGTAGGACGATGGCCATGCCGAGGCTCAGTGCCGGTCTGCTGCTGTACCGCAACAAGGCGGAAGCCATCGAAGTCTTGCTGGCCCATCCTGGTGACCCTTTCTTTCGCAACAAGGATGAGGGGTCATGGTCGATCCCCAAGGGCGAACCAGACAGCGAAGAAGACCTTCTGCTCACGGCCCAACGGGAATTCGAGGAAGAAACGGGGTTGAAGGCTATCGGGCCGTTCATCCCACTGAAGCCCGTGAAGCAGAAGGGCGGCAAGATCGTTCACGCCTGGGCATTCGAGGGTGACTGCGATCCGAGCACAATCAAGAGCAACACGTTCACCATGGAATGGCCGCCAAAGTCGGGGCGGCAAGCGGAATTCCCGGAGATTGATCGAGCGGAGTTCTTCGAGATTGAAACGGCTAAGAGGAAGATCAAGCAAGGGCAGGAGGGGTTGCTGGAGGAGCTTGAAGCGATTCTGAAAAGGACCTAGCTTGAGGCGAGACAATGCCAGTTATCCGTTGTACATCAAAACTCCTTGCAGACATCGACGATCCGCCGTTGCCGGATTCCTCGACTCCCACTCGATCACCGATTGGGGACTGGTACGGCCACATCTTCACCGTTGACCGTCGCAAGTGCGTCTTGTTCATCAACGAACCCACCCTATTCGTTTGTCCCGCCTTTGGCGTTGTGAAGTCCGACTACCGCCGCATCGTCCCGTTTTTTCTCGATGTGCTGACATGGACGTTACGCAACATGCTTTTCCCTGACAACGAAGTGGCGTGGCTCTTAGACCACCACACCGATTTGACGATAGGTCGGACTGTCAATCGCAGCACGGTCGGCTCAATGAATAACCGGATTGCCGACGCCAAGCACATGTTCCAATGGCA
>JBDRTC010000713.1:0-4493 GCA_043824335.1 Planctomycetota bacterium
AGCTCGACCCCAACGACCTGCGCTTCGGGGCCATGCCCTACGGAATCGTCGGCGAGGAAGAAAAGGTCTCCTGGGGAAGCTCCAACAACATCCAGGGAAAAATCCTCTACGGCCTGGCGCAACTGGCCACCCGGAGCAAAGACCAAGAACTGCTCGAAGCGCTGAAGCTCAACGCCGACTATTACGCCCGAATTCAGTACGAGAACGGGCGCTGGGCGCATTACGTGGAACGGGCGCCCCAGAGCAGGTGCGGGTATCCGACCTGCTGGGGAGTCGCCGGCCTCTTGATCGCCTATGAAGAACTCGGCCGGGAAGAGTATCTCCAGTCGGCAGAGCGGGCATTGGCGGCTTACGTGAAAGGAGCGACTCCGGCCGAGGGCTTGCAGCCGGACGGCTCGATCGCCTGTCACTGCACGCACTGCAACGCACTGGAGGACAACCACAAGATCCGCTCCTCGATCACCATGCTGACGCCCTTTGCGCTGGCCTACAAGATCACCAGGAAGCCCGAATATCGCCGCGTGCTCGATGATTTGCACCGTTTCCTCTCGGCCGCTCAGCACACCGCCGGGGTAATCAAGACCGACGACTCGGACTGCGTGAACCTGATCTACGCCCAGAATTGGGGCCCCCAGGGGTTCTGCGAAGCGTTTGAGGCGACCGGCGACGGGAAGTTTCTTGAGACGGGGCTTAAGATCGCCGATTTCTTCGCCCGGGCGCAGCTCGTCGACGACGACCCGAACCTCGACGGCGCCTGGGTCGCCAGCTACAACGTGGCAAAAGACTTTCCCGGCGGCAACATCGACGACGAAGGCAATCTCTACGACCTCTACACCAGTTGGGGCGCCGGTCCGATCGTCTACGGATTCCAGCGCCTGCTGCCGCACGTGGAAGAGCGTTTGAAGAACGCCGCGAGCCGGTAACCTCGGCCCGACGGCACTCCTGAACCGACGTCGCCACGGAGGATCTCCCTTGGCCAACCCGAGCGAGCCAGCCAAGAGCGGATGGTGGAAATGGTATATTTGCGGCGTTCTCTTCCTGGCCACCGTCCTCTGCTACCTCGACCGGCAGACGATGTCCCTTTGCGCCCCGCTGATCAAGAAGGACTTCGATCTGGACAACGAGCAGTGGGGACAACTGCTTTCCGCGTTCCGCTGGACCTACGCGATCATGCAAATACCAGCCGGGTACCTGGCCGACCTGTTCTCAGTTCGCATCGTCTATGCGGCGGCAGTGGGGATTTGGTCGGCGGCCGGTGCGGCCGCAGTGTTCGTAGCCGGTCCCCAGGCGTTGGGCTGGACCCGGCGCGTGCTGGGAGCGGGTGAGGCGTTCAACTGGCCCTGCGCACTGCGGGTGACGGCCAATACGCTGCCGCCGGAGGACCGGGGTTTGGCCAACGGCTTCTTCACCAGCGGGGCGGCGCTGGGGTCGGTCATCGCTCCGTTCATTATTCTCCCTCTGGCCAACTGGTTCGGCTGGCGTTGGGCGTTCTTTGTGATCGGCTCGCTTGGCGCCGTGTGGATTGCCGTGTGGTGGATCTCTACCCGCGATCCCGCCACGCTGGCCAGGGCCGGTCAAGAGGGGCCCGCGCCCTCCGGCGGACCCTCCCTTCGGAAACAGATCGTCGTCATGGTGCGCCACCCGGGTTTCTGGCTGTTGATGGTCGTGGCCGGCACGGTGAACCCGTGCGTTTACTTCATCGCCGATTGGATTCCTCTCTACCTGCACGATCAGCGCGGGTTCGGCTTGTTGGCCGCCGGTCTTATCTCGGCGCCCATCTTTCTCGGCCAGGATATCGGAAACATCAGTGGAGGGGGCCTGGTCAAGTTGCTTGCCGCACGAGGATGGTCGCTCCGCCAGGCACGCGGGGCGGCCATCGCGGTGGGCGCCGCCTTCGTCATCCCGGCTGCCCTGGCCGTGTTCGTCAACGACGCCTACGTCTGTCTGGCCCTGCTGGTGGTGGCCGCCGCCGGGCTCGGGTCGGTAGCGGCCAACTACCTGGCCGCCCTGCAAGACATCTCGTTTGCCAGCGTGGGGCTGATTGCCGGCATCCTGGGGGCGTTCGGGAATGTGGTTGGCGCCACTGTGAATCCTTTCATCGGAAGATACGTGGACGCCACCGGTCACTACCACCTGGTTTTCGTGGGATTGGGAGTGCTTCCCTTGATGGGCCTCATGGCGATGCTGGCCTTCGATGCGGTCGTGGAACGCCGCAAGGCGGTCAGCGGGGACCCGCCCTCCTCCGGCGAAGTGTCGTAGCCCGTACAGTGTCATGGCGAACTTCGCCGTGGCCGTGCCGCCCAACGGCCGGATCGATTCGGGTGCTCTCAGCCCAAACGCCTCCAGCACGAGCTTGACCGAACTTTCGTATTCATCCGGACCGAACATGTGTTACGACTCGCCGGTGCCCAGCCATTGCTGCGGATCGAGAGTGACGCTCTGGCGCGTCTCGATGGATCGGCGTGCGGCAACCGCGCACGCCGTGGCGCGGTTGCCGTCGATCGCGTTGGCGTTCCGGGGCACGCGGCCTTCCGTCGCGGCCAGGCAGAAGCTTTCCAGCGCTCGGCCCCATCCTTTGTCTGAAGCGTAGTTGACCTGTGGCATCGGCGGCTCGCCCATCAATTGCTTTAGGCGCGCCCAGGCATCCGCGCTGGAGCTGTCTTCCAGCACGCCTGAGTCGACCATCGCCCGGTTGTATTGCTCGCGCATCTCCAGCAGCGCTTCCCGGCCGCGCTGGGCGAACGCCTCCACGTGGCTGTTGTCGCAGCCATCGTAGGATCTCCCCGCAAACCGCTCGACCGCCGGCAAACCGGGCACGCCGTAGCTGCGCAGCTCGACGAAGTCGTCCATCTCCACCGTGCCGCGGTCGAGCACGGCCTCGAGGTGCTCCTTTGGCTGGGCCATCGATCCGTAGGACGACGACAAGATCGTCGCCCGGCTGCCGTTGGCGAAGTCGATTGCCACGGTCGCATCGTTGAAGCGGGTCTCCCGCGCGTAGATCTCGACCGGCTCGGCTCGGAGCAGATAGGTCAGCAGGTCGAAGATGTGGACCACCTCGATCAACAGACGGCACTCCAGCTTCCATCTCTGCTCGGGCGGCCGGACCCGGTCGTCGTCGCTGATTCGATAGAAAACGGTCGCCGGCGGCCCCGCCGACTCCATCGCCTTAAAGAGCAACTCGGTGGCCGGCGCGAAGCGGCGGTTGAAACCGACCGCCACCGGCACGCCGCGGTCCCAGGCCATCCGCTGAATGGCCAGACACTCCTCGGGCGTGTTGGCCAGCGGTTTTTCCACGTATACCGGCTTGCCGCCGGCCACGGCCGCCCGGGCGATCTCCGGATGGAGCGTCGGCACCACGCCCACCACGACGACGTCGACCTCCGCGTCGCTCACCACGTCCCGCCAGTCGGCCGTGTACCGCACCGCATCGTACTGCCGCGCGACGCGCTTCGCCTTCTCCGCATCCCGCGTGGCAAGGTGCTGCAATCTCAAAAAGGGGCTTCTGGCGATCGTCTGGATGTGCTGGCGGCTCATGAACTGACCGCAGCCGATCACGCCGCAACGGATGCTCTTGTCTTCCGGCATGATTCGTTCACCCACGTTCCAACGCGGCCCGCAACCGGGAGAAAAAACCGGGCGCCGCCCGATCCAGCCAGCCGATCACCTCGAAAAACCGATCCAGAACAAAACCGACCTTTTCAGCCTCGGGCACCTTTCGAGAACCGCGCAGACGCATCTGGATCCACCGCGACCGCATCACCAGCGGCAGGGCTCGCCACTCCGACTCCGTCAACTCGGCCGCCTGCCGGTATCCTTCAAGCAGCAGTCGGCAACGTTCCACGTCGGGCACAAACGGCTGGGTGAGGCTGCGGATGTCGTCCGGCGCCAGCGGAGAGTCCCGCGCGGAGGCAAATAAGATCAGCCCGTCGCTGATGTCCCGCACCCTCGCTTGCAGGCTCAGGTAATCGAAGTCGTACACGGCCGAAACACGGGAGTCCTGAAAACCAACGTTCCCGGGGTGGATGTCGCCGTGAATCACGCAATGGGGGAGCGAAGCATACAGGCCGGAATCGAGATGACCGCGCACGTGCTCTAACTGCTCGGATATCCTCTCAAGCTGCCGACGCTCCCGGCTGTTCGAGGCCAAGCGGCACAATCCGCTCACGTACGGCTCGAGCAGGCTGGGATGATCTTCACGGAGCCGTCCTTCTTTACCGGGCGGGACGCCTTGCGAGAGCGCCTGATGAAACCGGGCGAGAAACGCGCCCAAGCGGTGGACCGCCTCCACGTCGCCGTAGTCGAACGGCTCGCCCGAAACCCAGGGGAGCACCTCGTAAACGCGGTCGCCAAGCCGAAGCCACGTAGAACCGTCGTTGCGGGCCAGCGGCGCTGGAAAGGGTAGCCCCGTCGCGGCGAGTCGACGCAACACCTCGTGATCGAAACGGATCGACTCCTCGTCGGCGACTTCGGCCGGGCGCACGCGGAGGACGAAC
>JBDRTC010000714.1:0-2344 GCA_043824335.1 Planctomycetota bacterium
CTGCCAGACGACTCCGTACAACTCAGGCATCGACTCAACGCGTTCCAACACCTCACGCACCCCGCCGAGGAAACGTCCTCCCAAGCCGGTTTGGAGCCGCTCCAAGGCGTCGCAGGTGGTCTGGATGTCCTCCTCGGCCTCGGGGCGGATAATGACCGGGGGACTCATCCTCCGCCCTCTAGTCGCCGCAGGACTTCCCGCCAAGGCTTCCCGACCCCCGGTTGGCCACGGGCTTGCTCCCGACGTTTGGCAAGCTCGGCCCGATGCCAGTCGGGCACCTCTTGCGGATCGATCTCGTCCGGCAAGCTGTTCCAGATCTGCTCGATCAGTTCGAGGCGTTCGGCGACGCTGAGCCGGTCAATCCCCAGGGCTTCGATACTCACCGCCATGGTCGTTCCTCCCACAATACATGACGCACCCATCAGTCTAGCAGAACGGCGCAGCGCGGACAAGCAAACGCGGGTAGCTCAGACCACCCGTCTGAGTCGCGAACGCTCAATCTGTCCCAACGTCGTCCCCATACCCCGGCGGGAAGGGATTGGGCCAGTCGTCGGGTGACTCGTCGTCGAGCAGGTCTTCGCCGTAGCCGGGCGGGAAGGGGTTTTGGAGTTGGAGTTCGGCGGCTTCTGCGTCGGTCGGTTTGTCGGTGGCCGGGTCGTCGGCGTGGGGTTCGTCGGGTGGCGGCTCTTTGATGGGACGGGTTTCGTCGGCCTCGACCTCTTTGATGAACTCTTCCAACTGCGACTCGCCGCCGAACTGTTCGAGCCAACGGGCGACGTCTTCTTCCAAGAGCGGCACGTGCGGTTTGGCCGGAGGGGTGGGAGAGGATTGACGGCGGTCCCGGCGTTGGCGGACAACCCGGGCGTACCAGACGTCGCTATCGACGGCCCGGGCGCGGCGGCGTCGGGCGGCCCGCTGGAGGCGGTGATCGCTGGAGACGACGGTCAGCCTGCGCGGGGCCGATTCGGCCCGGATCAGCTCCTCAATCAGCGTGTCGGCGTCCTCGTCGCCGGCGGAGAAACGGACGGTCAGCCCGCGGTGCTCGACCACGCGGGGAAGGCCCGGCGGGGCATCGGCGGCGTCGAAGACGACCGTGGTTCGGGCGATCTCGGCCGGGTCGAGCGATTCGGCCAGGAAGTTCAGGAGGGCCCGGCGCGAACGCTCCAAGCCGCCCGGCCCGACGCCCCGGCCAACGATCCCCACGGCGGCGAGCAGGTTGTAGCCGTCGATAAGAAGGGACATGGGGAGAGGGAAAGGATGAATGATGAAGGATGAAGGATGAATGATGAATGACGCGCGGGGCGTCAACCCGCCTACTCCCTACTACCTACTGCCTACTGAACTTCACGGTTCCGCCGACGATGACCGCGTGGGCCCGGCCTTTGAGTTCCCAGCCGGCGAACGGGGTGTTGGCGCTTTTGGATCGGAACTCGGCCGGATCGACCGTCCAGCGGACCTCGGGGTCGATGATGGTCACGTCGGCGTCGGCGCCGATGGCCAGGGTGCCTTTGTTGATGCCGAGGATCCGGGCCGGGTTGACGGTCATCTTCGAGAGCACCGTTGGCCAGTCGAGGTGGCCCGGCTCGATCAGCCGGGTGACGACCAGCCCCAGGGCCGTTTCCAACCCAACGACGCCGAACGGCGCCCGATCCAACTCCTGCATCTTCTTTTCTTTGGCGTGCGGGGCGTGGTCGGTGGCGATCACGTCGAGCGTGCCGTCTTGCAGGCCCTCGACGCAGGCGTCGACGTGCCCCTGCCCTCGCAGCGGCGGGCTCATCTTGTAGTTGGAGTCGAAGGTGCGGAGGCACTCATCGGTGAGTGTGAAGTGATGAGGGGTCACTTCGGCGGTCACGCGGACGTTGCGCCGCTTGGCCCGGCGGATCGCGTGGATGCTGCCTCCGGTGGAGACGTGCATCACGTGCAGGCGGCCTCCGGTGGCTTCGGCCAGGGCGATGTCGCGGCTGGTCATCACGTCTTCGGCGGCCGCGGGGATGCCGCCTAGCCCGAGCACAAGCTGCGTTTGGCCCTCATGCATCACGCCGCCCTGGGTCAATTCGCGGATCTCGGCGTGGTTCAACACGGGCTTGTCGAACATCAGGCAGTACTCGAAGGCCCGGCGCATCAGTTCCGCGTCGTAAACGGGAGCCCCGTCGTCGCTGAAGGCGACCGCTCCGGCCTCGAACAACTGGCCGATCTCGGCCAGCTCCTCGCCCTGGCGGTTCTTGCTCACGCAGGCGATCACGAAGACGTTGCAGTTTCCCGCCCGGGCCGCCTTCTGGCGGATGAACTCGACGGTCCCCTGGCTGTCGATCGGCGGGTCGGTGTTGGGGCAGCAGGCGATCGA
>JBDRTC010000715.1:0-12509 GCA_043824335.1 Planctomycetota bacterium
TCGTAAACACGACGCCCAGTACGACCCTTCCCGCGACTCGCTTTCTTCGCCATGGAACACTCCTTTGCTCCTCAGTATAACGGCTAGAATAAGCACTTGGAGTGTCCGTCAGTTCGGCGCCACCTCAGGTTATCGTGTTAACACCGACAACCATGCCTTTCATGTCCACTAGCGGACCGCCGCTGTTTCCGTGCGAAATGGGCGTTGTTGTCTGGATCCAGAGTGCGTTACCTTCCATTGGAACAAGGATCCGAAGCTCCTTGCTCTGACGCACCGCGCTGACAATTCCCTCCGACACCGATTGTGCGAGTCCCAGCGGACTCCCGAACGCCGCTACCCGCTCACCTTGTCGTGGTGACGACGTTGCAAGGCGAAGAGGGCGCAACTTGTCGGGTGGGCATTCCACGTGTACAAGCGCGATATCTTTCTCGGACCACGCGCCCAGGTATCCGGTAATCGGCGCGCTCGTCTTGTCGGAAAAGACGACTGTGCCCTCGGTCGCGTCCTGAATCACGTGGTAATTGGTGACGATGGTGCCTTGCTTGTCGAGGACGAATCCGCTTCCGGTGGCCGCTGTCTCCGGGCCACTCACCTTCAATTGCACCACCGATGGCCCCACCAGTTCAGCGAGGTCCGCCAAATCCAAGGCTGTCACGCCATCAGACGTCGGACGTGTGCTAGGCGGCTTGGCGACCGGCCCGCCTGTTGGCGGCTGATACCCCGGCTGCCCTGGCGCGGCCGGCGGAACCGGCAAAAGCCAATCAGGCAATGCTTCTTCCGTGGTGGCTGGCTCGTCGAGCGGTTCGTCGTTTTCCGACCACCTGCCGAGAGGCGCAGAAGACTCTGGAGCGGGCGATCGTGCAGCAGCCAAGGGCGGTTGATCTTTGTTCGCCTGCTGCTGCGTTGCGCTGCCGCCACGGAACACCAAGGCCCAGAACAGGAGCAAGACGGTGCCGGAGCCCACAATGATCGCCGCCCAAGTTACAGGCCAGATCCGCTCCGGCTTCTCCGGCAAATCGCCGGCTGCGGCGAGATCCCCCGCCACAACCCGGCGATCCGTCCGTCTTGGACCGCCTGACTCAACCGACGGCACACTTCGCGGCATAGGCGGAGGCAGGGAGTGCGATTCCTTCTGGCGGGCGACCGATGCGGGCAGCGAACCGCCCGGTTGCAACAGCCCCTGGACCTTTTCGGCCTGCACCCAACGACCATCGGCCGTGTGCGTTGCTGTCGCCCTGCAAACCGGCGTATCGGGCATGATGGCGCCTGCGTCGGCCAGTCGCCGCAATTCCGCTGGCTCGACCGGCCCCAATTGCTCACCCATACACCGGTAGAACCATTCAGCGGCCATAGAACCCGCCTTTCTGCCAGGCCCGGCCGGGGGCGACCGTTGAAAGGTAGGGAAGGCGGTCGCCTCCGGCCCGGTTTAGCCCGACGGGGAGCTGCCCCGGCGAGCACCCAACAACGATCAGTCTACTCACGGCAGTTGGCTCATGCGAGGGGGGGAAACCCATTGCCGGATTCCGGCCGCCGTCCGCAGGCTGAGCCGCCACCACGTCCAGCCCTCGCGCGCCCGAGCGGGGACTAATGGCATCTTTCGATCATACCAGCACACCCCACAGCCCCAATTCCATTTTTCTTGCCGCGGGGAAACGGGGACTATATAAGTACCGAAAGCGCAGAGGCCGGGGGGGCCTGGTTCACTCTGGCGGGCTATGGGACCCCTCCCGAATCACGAATTCTGCGTCATTCTGCGGAGTGGGCCGATGATACCGCGGCCGATCTAATCGAATCCGCGGCTTGGTTGCGGCCCGCGCTCCAACCGACCAAGCCGGTCGATCGACCGGCCACCGATACCGGCCCCTTCCCCTGCCCCCTTGCCAATCCGGTTCGCGCCACCGATCCGCGCCCCAATGCTACTCTCGATGGCGTTTGGCGTACTCGCTACGCCTCCCGGGAGCATACTGAGTGGCTCACTGCCCTTGAGGGCTATCGCGGTTAGCCCATCCCAACCAGCCACCCTAGCCCCTCGCTATCGAGGGGCTTTTTTCGTGGCCACACCGAACAAAACCCGGCTTTTAGGGGGTTTGTCGGATATTGATTTTAGCGACGATTGCAACCCGTTTCAGCCCTACCCAACCCAAAAGGTGCCCAATGACACAGCAAGAGATCCTCACGCAGCTCAAGTCCGGCAAGCTCAGCGTTGATGACGCCAGTAAGCTCCTCACCGCAATGGCTCCCGCCAAGAGCAACGGCAAGCTCTCCCTCAAGGTGAGCCGCAAGGGCGCAATCTCCCTGTACGGCTTGCAGCAAATGCCCGTCACTCTGTACGTCGAGCAATGGGAGCGGCTGCTCGCGTTCAAGGGGGAGATTGAAGCCTTCGCAACGGAGTGGAAGGGGAAAGAGTACAAGAGCGAAGCCGCAATGGAGCGCGGCGGTAAGAAGGTTCCCTACACGGCCACAATTACCCGCAAGGCCGCCTAGCCTGAAGGGGCGTGGGCCATGCGCCACCGGCAAGCGCTGGTGGCGTATCCCCTTTCCCCTTCCCCAAGCTCTACGGAGGTGCCCAATGGCAACGTCGTGGATGATAGTCGATGAGGATGGCCAGCGCAATCCGGTCGACCTGCGAACCAGCACCCGTCAAGGGGTGCTTGCCGCCGTGCGCCGCGCCAAGAAGGCCGGGCAAGACGTGCTTGCCGCCTATCAGGGCGGCCCGAGAGCCATCGCGCTCTGCCCCCGCGTCTATCCCCGCCCGGCATAGCCGGATTTCCCGCCCCCTGTCCAACACAAGGGAGCGCCCCATGGTGAGATGAGCTTGGCCTGCCCGGCCGGTGGTCGATACCCAACCCCTCCGGGCAGAGCAGGCCCATCCCGCCCGCCAAGCGGCCCGCGAGCGCAATGCGAGCGCAACACCACGTCGAAGAGTACGCGAAAACCGGTCTGGCCTACCCCGAAGGAGACCTCCCATGCAGGAATTCATAGTCCGCTTCACCGACGGCGCCTCTGTCTGCGTCAAGGCGTCGAATTACTACCAGGCCATCGCCAAGGCCAAGCGCTACTTCCGAGGCAAGCAATTCGCCTCGATCGAGCGAGCCAGGTGCCAGCGCGCCTAGCTGCCCAACACCCCTCAGACAAGGAGTGCCACCATGTCTTTCGAGATCCACTACCAGTCCCCAACCGGCTACCACGCCGAAGTGGTAGACGCCTGGGACAATGAGGATGCGGTGATCCAGTTCCGGCACCAGCACGCCGGACAAGGCTTCCGCATCACCGACGTCATCCCGATCCGCTCCGAGTACGGAGAGGAGGTGGCGGCGTGAGTGCCTACGCCCACCGGCGCAGCAGGCGCTTGGGTCACGAGCGCCTGACGGTCAAGCGGTTCGCCGACAAGACCGCCGTGCACAAGTGGCTTAACGGCCGCTCCGACAACGACTGGACCCCGTACGACGGCCCGCTCTCCCCCGGGACATACGCCTTTTGCGGGGGAGAGTGGCGCAACGTCAAGACCCTGCCCCCTGAACTACTGGCCCATGTGTAGGAGGTGACCATGTCCTTCCCTTCCTAACCGGGTGACTCTGCCCCTGGCTTTCCCTGTACCCCTTTGAGGAGACGAGACGAGACGATGGCCAATCAATACACCGACACAATGGACCGCACGGTAAGGGCAAGCACTAAGTGCCCGGGATGCGGCAAGCCGAAGCAAGTGGGATGCGTTGTCTGTTGGCCCTGCTTCAAGTACCGGGACAACCCTCTGAAGTATTTTGCCAACGATACTCCCGACGCGGGCGACCTGGTTGCCTGGCTGAAGGCCATCGGACGCCCGAGCCTGGAAGAACAAGGCATTGTCGAGCCCGTGCCAACCGGGTGACTCTGCCCCTGGGCGACACGGCGCCGCCCCGGGGTTGACTGACCCGATCCCCTTGGATGAGGAGTCGAGACGATGACCGGCGCATACCGACAAACTCTCGGAATCGACCAGACCTGCACAATCTGTGGGCAACTATTCATGCCCGCACGGCGCCGGCCCGATGGCCTGGCCGAGTGGGATACCGGCTTTGGCCCGCGGATCTGCTACCCCTCGACGGGCCCGACCTGTTCCCGGGATTGTCTGGATGAGTACGCCGAGGAGTGGGAGCGGGACCACCCGCGGCCAACCGGGCAAAACCTATCGTGTTTTGTGTAGCTCCACCCCGTGACCCTACCCCTGACCGAACAGAAAGGCGGTGCCGCATGATCCTGGAGACCGAACACGGCCGCTTTGAGGCCGACACGGAGAGCGAGGTGCTCATGCTGGCCCGGAAGGCAAAGCGCGAGGCCGAGAAGGCCGAGAAGCTCAAGGAGGAGTGGCGCAAGCAGGCGAGACTCTACGCCCACGAGAACGGCTTCCGGGTGTACGACCGCCACCTGGAAGACGGCAAGGGCTTTCCCCGTGGCTGGATGTGCCACAAGCCGGGCGACAAATACTTTCCCCCCCAGCGCCAGGATGAGTTTGGGATCTACACCCTCACCCGGATCGAGGGGGAGCACGGCACCGCCGAGTTGGAGCTGTACGACCGCTCGTGGCGCGTGGTCGCCACGGTGGAGAACGGCGCCGGCTACACGATGACGGTGTTCATCGAGGACACCGACACGGGCACAGTCCGGGCTTCCGCCGTCGGAGTGTGCGAGGGCCAGGTGGCAATCGAGCCGATGGCCGAGTGCATCACAATGGACCTCTTCCGACAAGTCGAACAGGAGAACACCGCATTACCACGACTACCATCGACCCCTACGCTTTCGACAACATGAACACAATCGGCCCGGAAGTCGAGCCGGACTGCCCGGTGCCCGTGGACGTGTGGGCCAAGGTGCTGGACCTGACAACGAAGGAGCCGACCGGCTTCGTCAAACGCAAGCGGTTCCGCACCTATCGGGAGGCGTTCCGTGACCTGTACCGGGAGCTGGACCGGATCGACTGCCAGAAGTGTGGCTGGTCCGACTACCGGAAACCGGGCGACTACTGCAATCCGTGCCCGGAGTGCGGCGAGGAGACGGTGGGCTTCATCGACGAATACTTCTCGATTGGCCACGACCACCCGCGGGGGGCTGAGGATCAGCCCATCGGCCAGTTCTGGCGGATCATCTGCTACGCCGTAACCGGCGGAAACGAGGGACACTACGTCCATGTGGAGATCGTCCGGGAGAAAGGGCTGCCCGGCGAGCAGATCGACACCCTGGCCCTCGGCAAGACGTTCCGCGGCTGGGACCACGCCTGGACGATGGCCAAGCGGTGCGCGGAACTGCTCGGAGTGTAGACCCATCTGCTCCGCCCGAAGCGTAACTTCTGGCCCCCGCTCTCACGGAGGAGAGCGCGGGCATGACGTTGCCCGAAACCCTGGAGCGAATACCATGGACCTGGCTTTCAAGTACAAGCCCCAGCGCTGGGCTGAAGTAGTCGGCCAAGATGCCGCGCTGGCCGTGCTCGATCGTCTGCGGCAGTCCGGCGGTCTTGGCGGCCACGCCTTCTGGCTGTCGGCGGATAGTGGGCAGGGAAAGACAGCTATAAGCGACCTCCTGGCCGAAGAGGTGGCCGGCGACCCGTGGGCCATCAACGTGTACGATGACCCGTCGCAACTCACCGCCGATGAGCTAGAGCGCATCCGGCGCGACTGCTTCCAGCGCCCGATCAGCAAGGGCGTTGCCTACGTGGTCAACGAATCTCATGGCCTGCGGCGCGATCAGGTGCGGAAGCTGCTCGGCCTAACCGACACCGGCCGCATCCCGCCCTGGTGCGTCTGGTGCTTCACGACCACCCGCCAGGGCCAGCTCTCGCTATTCGAGGGAATCGACGACACCGGCCCGATGCTTTCGCGTTGCGTGACCCTACCGTTGCGCCACACCGACCTGGAACTTTCCTTCGCGCTCCGGGCCCGAGAGATCGCCCAGACGGAGAACCTGGACGGAGCGCCGCTGGAAGCCTACATCGGACTGGCCAAGGCGTGCCAGTGCAACCTGCGGGAGATGCTGCAAACCGTGGAATCAGGAGAAATGCTGACATGAAACGCTACGTGATCGAAGAGGACCGGGCAATCTGGGTCCGCGAAGTGTGCGAGGTCGAGGCTGAGTCAGAGGAGGAAGCCAGGGACACGTTCGACCAAGGAGATTACGAGTACCTGGGGTGCAGTCTGGGCGACTCGATAGCGTTTCTCGACAGCAGCCACGTGTCTTGCGAGCAGACAGACGCCACGCCGCACATGACTCATTCGGCCCACAAGCCCGACGAGAATCCCGTCATCGAGGCCGCCCGCACGCTGCTAAACAACTTGATCGACGCTGACGAGTATGGGCCGAAACTGGTCACAGACGACGAATTCCCCCGCGACGAGGACGGCGACCCCTGGCACACGGACTGCTGGGAACTGTACCAAGCCCTCAACGCCTACGATGCCGAACCTGCCAACCAGTAGCCCATCTCGGGGCGTCGAGCGAGGCCCTGGGTTCGGCCGCTGTCAACCAGAAAGGAGGTGTGCCATCTCACACATTGTCACCATCAAGACTGAAGTCCGTGACGCCGCCGCAGTCCGGGCTGCTTGCCGGCGCCTGAATCTCGCCGAGCCGGTGCAGGGCACCATGAAGCTCTTTAGCGGCGAGGCGACCGGGCTGGCCGTCCAGTTGCCCGACTGGAGATACCCGGTTGTCTGCGACCTGTCCACCGGCAAGGCGCAGTATGACAACTACGGCGGCAAGTGGGGCGACCAGAAGGAGCTGGACCGCTTCATGCAAGCCTACGCCGTCGAGAAGGCCAAGCTGGAGGCCCGACGCAAGGGCTACAGCGTTACGGAGAGGACACTGCCCAATGGAAACATCACACTGGAGGTGAGCGTGCCATGAGCAAGCGTATTGAGATCACAGTAGACCCCAAGGGTGACGTTAAAGTCGCCACGCTCGGCTTCGTCGGCCGGACCTGCCGCCTGGCCAGCGCCTTCCTCGAAAAGGCCCTCGGCATTGTCATCGAGGACAAAGCCACAACCCAGGCTGAGGAGCAACAGCAATGCCAAAACAAGTATCAGCAGTAATCCTTGCTGAACCGGAGTATGCCCCCGGCCAGTTCGTACTGATCCGGGTGGACTTCCCAAACATGAGACGCCGGTTCGTCTGGTGCGGCCGGTCAATGGGATGGAAGCCAATGATGACGACCAGCAACGTCTTCTTCCGCCTCTTCCCGTCCGTGGATGCGGCACAAGAGGAGGCCGAGAAGTACGTCACCCTGCCCGTGCAGAAGGAGTAGTGCAGTCACTTCCAGTCGTTGTGTGGGCCGAGAAGCTCGGTTTGCCCTACACCACGCTGCTGAGTCGTGCAAATCGCGGATGGTCTGACGAACGAATACTCACCCAACCCGTTAGGAAGAGACATGGAACTAACACAGCAGGTCCGGGAACTGATTGATGCCGCATTCAGCGGCATTTACATCAGGACCAGTGAGGACACCGAGGCCATAACCGAACTTCGGACGATGGCCAGCGCCGAGGGGATGAATTTCCTCGTCTGGGACGCCGCCTCCGGGCTGAACGGCGACGGTAACACCGATCCGCTGGCAGTCATTCAGGCAATCCCGGCCATCGGGGACGGCGAGAAGGCCGGTATCGTCGCCCTGCGCAACTTCCACCGGTTCCTGGACGACATTCAGACAGTCCAGGCGCTGTCGAACGCTGTGGCATCTGGAAAGCTCACCCGCAGCTTCGCGGCTTCGGCCGTTCCGCTGCTGGTGAATCGACTTCGCAACGACAAGACATCCATCCGGATTGCCGCGAGCAAGGCGTTGGGACGGATCGGAGCGGCTGCCGTTCCTGCACTGATCGACGGGCTCCAGGACGAGGAGGTGCGCGACTATGTGGCCGACGCATTGTGCCGGGCTGGCCCGTCGGCAGTTCCCGCGTTGCTGGAGTTGCAGAAGTCGGAGGACAAACGGCTTCACAATCTTGCAGGAGACATCGTGGTGCGTCAGGGAGCCGCGGCCGTCGGTCCTCTCAAGGAGGCGTTGAAGGACGAGGATGTTCAGGTGCGTCGTCGGGTGACGTTTGCCCTGGGCGAGATTGGTGTGGCTGCTGTGCCTGCCCTGATCGAGGCCCTGAAAAGTGAGGATGCGGAGGTCCGGATGCTGGCCGCCGACGGTTTGGGACGGATCGACTCGGGGGCAGGCCGAGCCGTATCGCAGTTGGTCGTGGCTATGGAGGATGAGGACGAACGTGTCCGGCTGGTTGCGGTCGACGCCCTTGGCGCGATCGGGGCGGAAGCTGGAGCCGCGACAGACAAGCTGGCGGCTGTCATGGAGGACCGAATCCTGAGAGCCCGCGCCGCCGAAGCGCTTGGGAAGATCGGGGAGGCTGCCGTGCCGGTTCTCGTTGAAGCGATCGAACATGAAGACCATGGCGTTCGAGAAGCGGCAATCTACGCGATTGGACGAGCGGGAAAGGACAATCAAGACGTCGTCGGACCGCTCGTTTCCGTAATGAAGGGGAAGAGCGAGACTGCCCGACTGCTGGCTGCCGATTCGCTGGGGCGGGTGGGGGCGGTCGCGGTCCCGGCGCTGGTGAAAGCTCTGAACGACCAGGAGCTTCCCGAGCGCTGGCTGGCCGCCTTGGCATTGGGGCGGATGGGTAAGGATGCTGTCGAGGGTGTCTCTGCGCTGGCCGATGCGATTCAAGACGAGGACGAGCAGGTCCGCTCCGCTTCCGCTCATGCTCTGAGCGAGATCGGCCCGGACGCCGCCGAGGCCGTGCCGGCGTTGAAGGAATGTCTCACGGAGATAGCCGGGGAGGCTCGGCTCAACGTCGGCTGGGCACTTTGGACGATCGCTGAGGACCCCTGGGGGCCCCAAGTGCTTTCGCAGACGCTCAAGGACAAAGAACTCCACGTCCGCGTTGCGTCTGCCGTTGCCTTGGGCAAGATCGGGCCAGTCGCAGCCGGCGCCGTCCCCAAGCTGATCGATGCCCTGGAGGATGAATCCCCAAAGGTCCAGGCCGCGGCCGCCCTGGCCCTGGGGCAGATCGGCGCCAAGGCGAAAACGGCCGTCCCGGCGCTGGAGAAGTCGCTGAAGACGGTGACGGATGAAACCCGGCTCAACGTGGGGTGGGCGTTGTGGGAGATTTCCAAGCACCGCTGGGCCGTCTCCGCGCTGAGCCAGACGTTGGAGAGTGAAGACGCAGCCGTTCGAGTTGCGGCGGCGACTTCTCTGAGCAGGATCGGCAAGCCTGCGGCGTCGGCCGCGCCCGCCCTAACGCTGGCCTTGCGAGACCGGCACCCCCAGGTTCGCTCGGCAGCCGCCCTGGCCTTGGGGGAAATCGGGTCTGAAGCGGATGATTCCTCCGAGGTCCTGGCCGAGGTCCTCAACGAGTCTGTCGGAGAGTCTCGCTTGAATACAGCCTGGGCGCTCTGGCAACTGAAGAAGGACAGGTCGGCGATCGGTGATCTCATCGCAACGCTGGGCGACCCGAATCCCCAAGTCCGCTATGGATCGGCCGCAGCGTTGGGCCAAATCGGCTCCGATGCGAAGGAGAGCGTGCCGGCATTGGCGTTGGCGCTCAGCGACGGGAGCCCGAAGGTCAGGGCCATGGCGGCCGCGGCCCTGAGCCAGATGGGGACGGACGCCGCGCCGGCAACGCCCGCCCTTCTGAACGTGCTGCGCGACGAGGATGAGTTGGTCCAGAAGTACGCCGCATCCGCCTTGCTCGGCACGGGCGCCAAGTTCTACCGGGTGATGCCGACCCTGGTGAAGGCGTTGGAAGGCGAGAGTCTCGAAGTTCGCAAGAGCGTCGCCGTTGCGCTGGTCGGAAAACCGGAGGAAGGGGCGGAACTCACTCCCATCGATCGACTGGTCGAGGTTTTGAAGCGCGGAAACGTCGAGCAACGATGCACCGCCGCGATGCTTCTGGCGACGCGAGACGAAGCCAAGCATTCCGCCATATCGGATCTCACGACAGCGATGCACGAGGACAAGGACAACCATGTGCAGTGGTGTGCCAAGTGGAGCTTGGGCATCCTGCGACCGTAACCGGAAACACTGGGCGAGGCCACACCCGGGACCGACAAAGCAGTTCGAGTATTGGACGTGGGGCCGTCACGCCGTTTTGTTGCCCCGCGAAGTCGTCGTCAACCAATCATGCAAAGGGAGAATCGAGATGAGCGATTGCAGGACTGACCTTCTGAACTTGAAAGCAGTCGTCCGTTGGATGCTTGCTGTTGTCTTGCCGGCAGCCGTTGTGTTGTCTGCGATTCCAGTCTTTGCGCAGGATGTCGCGATGGACAAGCTCGAAGAGGCCCTTCTCGCGGAGAACTGGCCGGAGGCGTCGAAACTCCTCGACGGCGTGAGCGCCGACGTGAAGAAGAGCCCGAATCGAGTCCTGCGGCTGATTCAGGGGCACGTGGAACTCGTCCAGAACCACAATAACGAGTCGGTTTGTCTCTTCCTCAGCGTGACCACGCCGGAAGACCTGGAGAAGTGCCGGCAGTGGGCGGAAGAACTCTTGAAGCGGAACGGCGACAGTGCTATCGCTTACTACTTCCGAGGCGACGTTGAGTCACGTTTGCACAACTATGAACAGGCGATCGCGCTGTTCACGAAAGGCCTGGAAAAGCGTAAAGGGCACGTCTTGCTTCACAACGCTCGAGGGGTCGCCTTTGCACATTCGGACACGCCCAAGCAGGTGCGGCTCGCCCGAGTGGATTTTCAGGCGGCCACGAGTGATCCGAATGTCCCGTTGGCGGATGCCCATGCCAACCTGGGGGCGTTTCGCATCCAGCGGAAGGACGGTGCGGACAGGGCGATCGAGGCATTCAACAAAGCGCTGGAGATTTCGCCGGATTTCGCGCTTGCTTTGCACGGCCGCGGTTGCATCCGGATCATCCAGAAGCAGATGAAGGAAGCTCAGAGGGACCTGGAGGCTGCGCGAGAGAACGCGGGATGCGCAATTGGCCTTCTTACCCGTGACCTGCTCAACGCTGCCGTCAGCGTTGGCGGTGTTGACGTAAATGGCAAGAAGGTGTTGCAGATTGCCTTGAATGAGAAGGGAGTCGGTGCGACAGTCGTGTACGATCATCAGGATTTTGCAGATGGGGCTACTGACACTTTCATCGTGGAGCATAACATGGAGGTAACTACTTGGGCAGCGCCACTTTGGCGTCTCTCATTGCTGTAAGTCCGGGGCGGCAAACGCTGTAGGTCGCTGTCGGGGCCCCCAGGCGACGCAGGATTTGACTTTGTTGGCATCGATCCCCAACGCGTGGAGTCGGGCAAGTCTTGTTTTCGTATGAGACTTGCGGGATTGCTGGCTGCGTCGCTGGTAGTAGCGTTGGTTCTTCAATTCCTCTTCGTATCGCTCTTTTCGTTTGGCGGGCTTCAGGTCGGCGGCGGCGAGCCACGTGTTCATCGCGCTGCGGACTTGTTCCACGGTCAAGCGATCGGCTTGCTCGCTGCCCGGGTCGTCGTACTGCTGACGGACGCGAGCACAGAACAGATGGCTCACCTGCGTCAGGAAGAAGTGACGACGGACACAACGCCAGCCACGCACCTGGTAGTGATCCATTCCCAGTTCGTCTTTCGCCTCGCGGAAGCAACGTTCCACCGACCAGCGACCGAAGGCTACACGCAGCAACCACCGCAAGGTGATTCTCTGTTCGCCTGGCACGCAGTTGGCAACGAAGTATTTCATTTCTCCGGTCAGCACGTTGCGGGCCACGATCAGGCAATGCCGGCGGTGCGGCAAACCGTCTTCGTCTTTACGCCAAAACACCGCCCACTTGACCTCCCAGACTTCCGGGCCTTTGTTCGTGTCCTTGATGCGGTACCGCTGCCACGACTTCTCCCGAAACACAGGAGAGTACTTCACCAGGTTGCGGACTTCGCTCGAAGGACGGCGACGCGCCAGCCGCGGATACTGCTTCCGGCGGCCCCGTTTCTTGCTCTTTTTCGGCCCGATTCGCAGGATTTTCGGCTTCTGCACCCAGCCGTGGAAGTCGACGGGAACCTCGGCCACAAACGTCTGCCCACGCTGCTCCAGACCGTTGAGAAATTTGCCGTCGCGACCATACAGTTCGTCGAATGTCCAAGCCGCCACGCGAACTCCGTTGGCCAAAGTCCGGTCGATGAGTTCCAGGGCGATCTGCGGTTTCGTGCGAAACTCCACCTCGTCGGGAACGTAGTTTTTTTTCGACGCACCGGGTCGTTGGCCCAATCTTCGGGTAGGAACAGTCCGCTATCCAGCAGGCATTGGAATCCCGGTGCTGCATAGCTCAGATGCACTCCCACGACGCAGTTGTCCACCTTGCCCCGGCTGCCATTCCATTGCCGCGAGACACCGACCGTGTCGTCGCCGCTCTTGGCCACCCCCGACTCGTCCACCACGCCGATCGCCTCGGGGTGAGCGTGGTCGGTGGCCACGATCTCTTGGCATCGATCCCGTAGTTTCTCTTCATCCCACTTGATCGATTCCAAGAACCGCTGTAACCGCCTTTCCGAGGATCTGCTTTCCATT
>JBDRTC010000716.1:0-7343 GCA_043824335.1 Planctomycetota bacterium
TCCTCGGGCTCCTTCACGCAGGCGTCCACGGCCGCCTGGACCACCTGCGCTTCCAGGGCGTGACCTCTCTCGATCATTTCGTCGTAGCGTTTCGCGAGTTCGGGGCGGCGCTCGGGGTCGCCGTCGTTGTACTCCTTTCTCATTTGGCGGAGCTCGTCGACGAACGGTCGCCAGCTTTCGACAATCGCGTCGAAATCGGCCCGCTGCTTACTCTTCTCGGTCGGCTCGTCGGGCGCGAGCGCAGTGCCGCAACCGGCCGATAAGACCACTCCGACCAAAAAAAAAGGTGCCAGGAACCTCTTACCGAAACGGCCCGAAGGGGGCTTCGCCCAAAAGGTTCCTGACACCTTCTCTTGCCCGTTCATGCCGTGAATCGCCTTGAGGCTAGTGGGTGTTCTGATCGAATCGCAACAGGCGGGCGCTGTTGCCGATGACAAAGAGTTCACCAAAGACGTGCAGCCCGGCGCCGGCCAAAGGGCTGATGATTCCCAGGGAAGCCAGCCCCATGAAGGCGATCGAGGTGCCGGCCCCGATGAGAACGTTTTCGTGGATGGCGGCGCGGGTTCGCCGGGCGAGCCGGACACACATCGGCAGCCGGCCCAAATCGTTGGTCATCAGGGCGACGTCGGCGCTTTGAAGCGCGACGTCGGAAGCCACGGCGCCAAGGGCCACCCCCACGTCGCCGCTGGCCAGGGCCAGGGCGTCGTTCACGCCGTCGCCCACCACCATCACCAAGTTTCCCGCCTCCTGCTCGGCGCGTACGGTCTGGAGCTTCTGCTCGGGCAGGACCTCGGCGATGATCTCGTCCATCTCCATGGCCGTGCCGATCAGTTGGGCAACCTCCTTTCGATCGCCGGTTAAGAGCACGGACCGCCGCAGGCCGAGCGCCTTGAGGTCTGCAATCGCCTGCTTCGCTTCCGGACGCGGCGTGTCGGCCAAAAGCAGGCAGCCGACCGCCTGGCACTTCCGGCCGCCCTCGCCCTGGTCGATCCGTCCCAGCCACACGATGGGACCGGAATGGTCGGGATTCTCCGGCAATTCGACGCCCTTTTCGATCAGCCACTCTCTCCGGCCCAAGAGCTTCGTTTCTCCGTTGGTGGTGGCGATGATCCCTTTGCCGCTGACCTCTTCGATCCGCTCGCCGGCGTGATCCAACTCGGTTCCGATCCCCGCCAGTTCCGCCGCGCGCACGATCGCCCGGGAAACCGGATGCCGCGAGCCGACTGCGCAGGAGACTGCCTGGCGCAACAGTTCGTCCTCCGCGTGTCCGTTCATGGGCTGCGTCGCGAGAAGCTCCAGCCGGCCGAGCGTGACGGTGCCCGTCTTGTCGAGCACGACCGTGTCGACGTCGGCCAGCGCCTCCAGAAATCGCGTGTTCTTGATGAGGATTCCCAGCCGCGAGGCGGCGGCCAAGGCGGCGATCATCGCAGTCGGCCCGGCCAGGACCAACGCCCCCGGGCAGCCCACGATCAAGACGGCGACCGCCCGAGACATGTCGCGAGTGACGAACAAGACCACGCCGGCAATGGTCAGGATGATTGGCACGTAGTAGGCGGCATACTGCTCGATCAGCTTGAGCACCGGGGTCTTCGACTGCTCGGCTTCCCGCAACAGCTCGACCACGCGGCCCAGGGCCGTTTGGGAGCCGATCCGCGTGACCTCGACGCGGATCAGACCGGTCAGGTTCACCGTGCCCGCGTAGACGTTGTCGCCCGGTCCTACTTCTTCGGGCACCGACTCGCCGGTGATCGACGACTGGTCGACCGCGGAGAGGCCCTCGGAGATCTGGCCGTCGGCGGCGATCACGTCGCCCGGGCGCACGATCACCAGGTCGCCCTTTTTCAGTTGCGAGGGCTCGACCTCGCGTTCGCCGTCGGGCGTTAAGACCATGGCCTTGTGGGCGTGCAGGGTGCGGAGCCCCTCGATGGCGGCCTGCGCCCCGAGGATGCTCCGCTCTTCGAGGAAATGCCCCAGGGCCATGATGACGGGAATCAGCGTGGCGGTGACGAAATCGCCGGTTGCCAGGGCCGCCAGGGTGGCCAGGGAAACGAGTTGGTCGATGATGGCGTGGGAATCCTGGCTAAAGAGGCCCAAGAGCGCGTGCCAGAAAATGGGAATCGCCACCACGCAGGCGGCCATGCCCATGATCAGCTCGGCGATGTTGTTCAGCTCGGGCGGGCCGAAGTGCCTTTCGATCAGCCCGACCGCCAGAAGGCCCGAGGCAAAAAGCGCGCTTCCGAGCTGGATCACGATCCTTGCCCGCTCGGAGACGGTCAAGGGCACGTCCAGGGATTGGTTCAGTTGGGCCGAGGCCTGCGCGGAGGCAGGACTTGCAAGTTCGCTCACTTATGGTCCTTCCCGTTACGTTGGAGAATCACCCTCATGCCGGGCAAGAGGAAGTTCTTCTCTCCAACCTGGTCAAGAATCTGCTCAATAGCGTCGATGTAGATGCGACTCCAAACCAGCTCGGGGTTCTTCTTGTACTCGGCGTAGAGCTGCTCGAATTCGGAGACCTCCGCGTTGGCGCTGGCAAGGAGCGTCTCCCGGTAGGCCGTGGCCTCCTTGATCATTCGGTTCTGATCGGCCTCGGCCTTGGGGATCTCGCTGGCGGCGAATCCCTTGGCCTGTTGCAGGAGAGTCTCCATGTTGATCTGGGCACTCTGCACGCGCTGAAAGTCGGCGATCACGTGGCGTGGGGGGTGAAGCTCCTGGAACTCCAGGGCCGAGATCGTCATCCCGCAGCCTCGATAGCCGCCCTCCTCTGCCAGGGCGTCGAGCCGCTCTTGGGCGCGGCGCCAAACGGTTTGGGCAAGGCTCTCCATAACGCCTTCGTTTTCCGGATCGGGTCGCTGCTGGTTGGGGAACACGTCGTCGATGCTCCATCCGGCGACGGTCTGTGCCAGCGCCGCCAGAACGACGTCTCCCAGTAGCGCCTCGGGGCCGGCGCCGTCCTTCTCGCGGTTGCCGTCACCGTCATCCGACCAGAGCCGGAGTTGGAAGGCAACCGGATCGGCGATCCTGTATTTCACCACCACCTTGGCCTGGACGATGTTCTGGTCGCCGGTCAGGCAATAGCCCTCCAACACCGGATCGATCGAGTCGGTGGTGGCCACGTCGGTCAGCTCTTTCCACACCTCGTCGATGACGACGTCGCCTTCCTTGTCCCGGCCGGGCACCTTCAGCACTTGGTCGATCGGGAAGGGCAAGGCCATCAAGAGCCCGGGCTGCTTGACCTGCTCGCCCGGGCTGGCGCCGTGGAGCTTCCCGAACCGCAACAGAAGACCAACGTTGTCCGGCTCGACTCTCTGAATCCCGGAGACGAGGAAGAGGACCAGGAGGATGACCGTCACCCAGCGGAACATTTTCAGGCCGGATTCCAACCCCTGGAAGACGATGGGCGTGGCTCTTCGCTTGGGGGTCATCGAGTTCCCTCCGGTCCGGTGGAGGGGGAAACCTGCCCCGCCGGCGCCGCTCCGCCCGGCCGAGGCGACTGGTCGGAGAGGAGACCCGTTTTCAGCGACTCGGGCACGCCCTCCAGCGGCTTGAAGGGGCCCTGATCGGTTCGCAGGATGAGAGTGGCCTTTTCGCCGAGTATCTTCTTGAGCGATCGGAGCTGTTTCCAGTAGCTGTAGAACTCCGGATCCAGTTGTTGGGCCCGGTCGTAAATCTGGGCCGCTTCGCTCTCCGCCCGGCCGCGAATCTCGCCCGCCTTCTCACTCCCCTCCCTCACCAGTTCCGCCCTGCGGACCGAGGCGTCGTTGACGATGTCGGCGGCGGCCTTCTGGCCCTCGGCCTGGAGCCGGCCGGCCTCGGCCCTCCGTTCCGCCCTCATCTGCTGGAGCACGGCGGTCATGTTCTCCTCAGGATAAGCGATCCGCTTGATGCCGACCTGCTCGACCCGGATGCCGAACTTCTCGCGGGCGTCGTCGGCCACGTCCTTGAGGATGGCCTCTTCGATCTCCTCGCTCTTGATCTCCTCGGACTTGGTGGAGACCAGGGCCGACAAGTCGTATCCGCCCAGGTAGAAGTTCTTCTTGTCCACGATCATGCCGTTGAGCTTGTCTTCGGCGTCCTCGCGATTCCCGACCGATTGCAGGAACAAGAGCGGGTCCTCCACTCGCCACACGACGTAGCTCAGAAGGACGACGTTCTTGCGGTCTTGGGTGAACGAGGCGGAATAGGGCGTATTGTGGACGCGCCTCCGCATGTCGATTTGGTGGGCTTGCTCGATCGGCCAGGGCCGTTTCCAGACAAGGCCCGCCTCGCGGACCACGCTCGTTGGCTTGCCGAAACGGGTTACCACGGCGTTGTAGCCTTCCGAGACCTGGAACGACATGCTGTAGGCCACGAGGAGCCCCACGATGACCACGGCAAGCGCCAGGCGAAAGAGAAGCCTCCCCAGGGGAAGCTTCTCGGACTGGTCGTGATGATGGTGATGATGTGCCATGCTATTGAACTCCGCTTGGGATAGTCTCTTTGTTCTCGGTGTTGGCCCGCGTGTCGAAGTAGGTGTTGCCGGCCAACGTCTTGTCGACCACGATGAGCCGTTTGCCGGCCAGGGCCTCTTCGACGGCTTCGAAATAGAGCCTCAGCTTGAATGCGTCGGGAGCCGCGGAGTAGGCCTCGCGGATGGCCAGAAACTCCGCCGACTCTTCGCTGGCCCTGCCCAACTGCTCGGCCGCGAACACGTCGGCCTTGGCCACGTTGAAGTTGCTCTCGGTCAGGGCGGTTTGAACCGTGACCAGGCTTTCGCCCTCCGCATCGATCTGGAAGCGGTTGGCGTTGATCTGGGCGCTGATCACGTCGAGGTAGTCGGCCCCGGCTTCAATGGGCGGGTGCAAGGCGACCAGGGCCACGTCGATGACGTCGATCCCCAGCCGGTTGTCGTCGGCGTACTCGCGGAGCGAACCCTTCAGCCGCCCGGCGAACTCCGCCCGGTTCGTCGACAGGATCTCCCCTAGCGTGGTCGACCGGGTCTGCTCCATCAACGCCCGGTGGGCGTACGCATCCAGCGCCAGATCGGGACTTTCCGATCGGTCCTCCGGATTCTCCGAGTAAATCGAATGATAGACGTAGTCCAGAAATCCTTCCTTGTCCTCGCGGATCTTGTAGAAGACCAACGCGTTGACCGCCACGACCTCGGCGCTGTTGCCCAGCACCAGGGCGAACTCCTCCTCCGCGTGGGTCTTGCTCCAAAGGTACGCCCGCTGCCGGCCCGCGCCGGGCACGTAGCCGATCGGCTTGGTGAACACCTCCTTCACCGGAAAGTGGCGCACGCGGCCGAAGGGCCAGGGAAGCTTCAGGTGGAGGCCCGGCTGTAGCGGAGCGTCGTTGATCCGGCCGAAATGGAAGGGGAGCTTCGATTGAATCGACGCCGGAAACAAATCCCCCCGGATGCGCCCGAAGCTCTCGCGGATACCCAGCTCATTCGTGCCCACCACCGCAAGGCAGGTAAGCCCCCAGAACAAGAGCAGCACGGCCACCAGCGACGGCAGCGCCGCCGCCCGAACAAACCGGATCGCCCACGACGAGCGAAAGCTCACGCCGAACCGGGCCTCGATCGTCTCGAACACGCTGGCGATCGGGTTGCCGCGGACAAAGACCGCCTCTCGCAGCAATAGATAGCTGGGCGACGTGAACCCTTCCTCGATCGCACCGCGGCGCAGCCACGCCAGAGCAATCCGCACGATCTGCTCGATCGAGACCGCCACAAGCCACACCAGGATCGCCCGGGCGACCCAAATCTCGGGCGGCGACCAGGGTTGGCCGTTCCCCCCGAAACCTTCCTCCGGCCAAACCTTGGTGCCCAGGATTCCGGCGGCCACCAGGAGAGTCGTCCACTGGAGGTCGCGGAAGGCGAGCATCAGGGCGGGGCCTTCGGGCAATTCGTCCCGGCCGGCGGCCTCAAAGGACCTCGACAACACCAGCCACAGGCAACAGGCGACCAGGCAGATCACCGAGGTCGCGGCCATGTCGTCGGCCGCCAGCAGCCCCGTCTCGCCGCCCGACTGCGTCCAAAGGAGAACGACGGCCAAGAAGCCGACCAACAGCGTGGCCGGCAGCGCCATCACGGCAAAGTGGAGCGTGCGGGAGTGATGGACGTCGTGAAGCGTGACGTTGGCGTCCCCTTCCTCGTCGTCCTCGTCCCACCCGTGCGACTCGCGAGGCTGCCACTCCCGGGCCTCCCCAAGCCGCCGGCGGATGCGACCCGCGTCGAGCGCAAGACCCGCGGCCAGCGCCACCAGCGCCCCTTCCAGGGCCAGCGCCTTGAAAACGATCGAGCCGGCGCCGATCCCGTAGCTGCCGGCCAGGATCGCGGCGACGCCGGCGAGCACCACGGCGCCGAAGACAAGCCCCTTGTGCCCGCCGGCGGTTTGGTGTGGATTCGTTTCGTGCCCCGGGGAAGGTTCAGGATCCCTGATTTCTGTCATGGCCAATTAGGGGTGAAATACGAGCATTGGAGTGGATGGTAGGAATACGCTATCCGACGACGGGCGCGTGAGCCACGATGCTGTTACGGTAAAATCATCGCGCCGGTTCGCTTCGCCTTCGGAAAAGTTGGGCGGAAACCCTTATGTTTCCGCAACTTGCTACGCAGGAGGGCAGGCGCCCACGCGGGGGATGACTGCACGAAGCGCACACTTTCATCGCAAGCCCGTCGAGCCGGGCTGATGAGCCGTGACACGACACCGTGCACCGGACCAACTCGCCTTGCGTCTGGAGCGAATCTCCGGCCGAGACCGAGTCGGCTCCCCACTCCTTCGGTGCAAACGGAATCGCGAGTTGAGGTCCTAGTTATTATCCAACACGATCGGGGCGACGGCAAGTGTCTGGTTCGAGAACCGATGGCATATCACCCTCGCCCGCCACAATGGGGATACCCGGCCGCCCAATCAAGGTGCCCCGAAACCGCGCAGGTCCCCCGACCGCTCTCCGATTCGGCCCCGCTACTTGGCGTTTTCCTCGACAACGCCTTATTCACGGACATCGCCGTTTCCCCCCGGCGCGTCAAGACCTGCGGTCCGCTGTGGCGGGGTCGGGAGACCCGCGCCAAGCACGGTGCGATCAGAGACCCACGCCGAACGCGTCGGTCGCTCTCCCCTCACCCCTCGCCTCTCACCCCTCACCACCTACGTCGGATCCCGCGGGAGCTGACGGGGGTAGGGCGGCTTGCCTTTCGGGGGCAAGGGCTGGCGGTAGCTCTCGGCCCACGCCTGACGCTCCTCCTCGGTGGCATAGTAACGGAGCCAGATCTCCGGGTCGCCATCGGTGTAGGAGCAATCCCAGTGGAGGTAATTGGTGCCCAGGTCGAGATTCTTCTCCCGCGAGGGGAGAATGTCGCG
>JBDRTC010000717.1:0-2511 GCA_043824335.1 Planctomycetota bacterium
CCAACAGCCGAGCGCGCAGCGCCCGCGTGTCGGCGATCAAATCCCCTCCCGCCCGGGCGGCGAAGCTCCCCGGCCGGCGCGGCACCTCGCCCCGCGCGCTGATGAGGTAACTGCCGCGGCCGTCCAGGTGGAGCATTCCGCCGGCAACCTTCGCCTTGCCGAAGAGCTTCGTGTTGGGGAACGTCCCGATGGCCTCCTTGGCTCCGTCTTCCTCAAAGTCCCACCAGGCCAGGGGCGCGGGATCGGAAGGCTCGTTTGGCTTCAGGCCGGCGATCTGGTCCGGCGCGAGAGCGACGTTGTAGATGCGGGCGTCCTCGATCTTCCCGTGGAAGCATGCCCCGTCGCCCGTCGCCACGTGCCGAAGACCCATCACCGCGAAGCTCTGCTCGCGAAAAGTCAACGTCTCGCCGATGGGGTAGCCGACGTACTCCTTCGCGTTGCGGTAGATGGTGATGTGCTTCCCGCGGTAGACGATGGCCATCTCGACCAACGTCTCGGGATCGGCCGTCTCCCGCGAGTTCGACTCCTGCGCTTCCGGCGACTGCGTGCGCGAGAAGAAGTTGCTCCCGGCCATCCATCGCCCGGGCGTGCGCTCGCCGAACACGATGGCGTCGAACAGGTCGTTGCCGTCCTCGATCGTCAGCGCGCTCCCGCCGCCCTGCTTCAAGTCGTCCACGTAAACCCAGGCCACCAGCGTCTTGTCCCCGATCGCGGGAAAAGCCGGTTTCTCTTCCGCCCCGATCCCAATTCCGATCCAGCCCGCCAGAACCAGGCACGCAATCGCGGCAAGCGTAACTCGGTGCATTTCAGTTCCCCTCCTCAGACTGATGTGACGGCGCCCACATCATAGAGCATTCCTACCGCACGTTGAAGCGGCGAGCCGGTCAACCCGCGGGGCAGCAGGACATTTGCCAATACGGTCTTTCGAGCGAGAGAAGTCAGGGTGGCTGGGATCGAGCCGCGAGGAACGAGCAGCGAGCCCCCAGACGGTTGCGGCCTGGGGGCTCGCTGGCGCTCGACCCCAGCCACCCGACGCATCAAAACGGCGGCCTGCTTACTCTTCGGCCGTCTCGCTCTCCCCGGAATGCTCCTCGGAGTCTTCGTCGCCCGGCTGGCCTTCCCAGTCCTTGAGGTCTTTCACCAGGGCGTTGCCCGAATCGTCGACGGAGAGGATCACGCCGCGGACGCCCGAGGCCGAGAGCTGCTCGACGACCTCGGCTTGCTCCTCCTTCGTCACCGCGCGGATCACCAGCGGGCCGGGCTGGTGCTCGACGAACCGCTCGGCCTGTTCCCGCAGAGGCGACATCACCACGGCCGCCAGTCCGGATTGGGTTTTCACCACCGCCGGGGCCCCGGTCGCATCGGTCACGAGGTAGAGCGTTTGCTCGGGATCAAAATGCCACGGAACGGCCACCCAATCATCCTGACCCATGCCCTCGTCCTCCAAGTGAGAGAAAACCCCCGCCATGCCAGCGTAACTTGTTCCCAAGCTCCGCTTGGGAACACTCCCTCTTCGCAGCATTGCTTTGGCCCCTTGGGCGAGTCCGCGGGACAAACGTTGGCGGAAGTGCGGTCCCAAGCAGAGCTTGGGACCGAGGTTGAAACAACAAGTGAGCGAAAACCCCCCCGGCCATGCCGAGAGTATGCGCCATTTCGGCTCGACCCGTAAGCCCAAGCTCTTGCCAATCGCCTCGGCCGCGGCCACAATGTGGGGGCCCGCATCGCATTTCTCGCCGGGTGCCAAAAAGGGGGCAGCCAGCCCATGCTCGCCAAGCTGAAGACGTTCTCGCTCTTGGGTATCGAAGCCCTTCCGGTCGAGGTCGAGGTCGATGTCTCGCCCGCCGGACTGCCGAAGACGATCCTGGTCGGGCTCCCCGAGGCGGCCGTCAAGGAGAGCACGCACCGGGTCGAGCGGGCGATGGTTAACAGCGGGTTCCAGCGCCCGCAGAGCCGTGTGGTGATCAACCTGGCCCCGGCCGAGCTGCCCAAGCAGGCCGCGTCGTTCGATCTCCCCATCAGCCTGGGCATCCTCGCCGGGAGCGGGCAGCTACAGTCGGAGTTGTTCGACCAGTACGTGGTCGTCGGCGAGCTGGCCCTCGATGGCAGCACGCGCCCGACCAAGGGGGCCTTGTCGATGGCCATGGCCGCGGCCGTGCAGGAGGGGCTCCGGGGCATGCTCGTGCCGAGCGAAAGCGCGGCCGAGGCGGCGGTCGTCGAGGGGATCGAGGTGATCCCCGTGGCCAGCCTGGCCCAGGCCGTCGGGTTTTTGGCCGGACACATCGAGATCGACCCCGTGCCGTCGCGAGTCGAGGAGCTGTTCCACCGGCTTTCGACCTACGAAGACGACTTCGCCGACGTCCGCGGCCAGGAAACGGCCAAGCGGGCGCTTTGCGTGGCGGCCTCCGGCGGGCATAACGTGCTGATGCTCGGTCCGCCCGGCTCGGGCAAAACGATGCTGGCCAAGCGGCTCCCCACGATCCTCCCCGACCTGGCGGCCGAGGAGTCGATCGA
>JBDRTC010000718.1:0-8045 GCA_043824335.1 Planctomycetota bacterium
CAGTAGGCAGCAGGAGGTGGGCAGTGGGGAGAATCCGACGCCAAGAGAGTGTTTTTGAACTGCTATCATCGGGCTGTTCAGGATACCGTTCAGCCAGAGTGCAGCCCGAAGGGCTGAGATACGATAGCCCAGGGCACCGCCCTGGGTGCGGGGTAATCCGAGTCCAGGAAGCCCTGAAAGGGCGTGATAAACGATTGCAGGACAGAAGCTTATTACGCCCTTTCAGGGCTCGGCCCTCGCCGTGGTTCTCTTACCCAGGGCGTTGCCCTGGGCTACCATATTTGAGCCCTTCGGGCTCACGGATTTGCATCGTTTACACGACTGCTAGCAATCTCAAAACACGCTCCAAGACGTTGAACTGCAAGTCCTGAACCCTGAACCCTGAACCCCGAACCCCGAACCCCAAGAACGTGGCTGATTCAGAGCAACCTTCGCAACCCACCGGCCCTGCAGCGGCCGGCGAGACCGGGTCCAAGGCGAGATTGTGGAACCTGCGCGTGTGGCATGGGATGACCATGTCGGCCTGGTTCTCGATGCTCGCCCGGAACCGCTTCGCGATCTCACCCTCGCGTGCACCGATGACGATGTCGATCTCACTGGCCAGCGTGACCAACTCGCTCTTGGCGCTGATTCAACGCGCTCTCGTGGGACGAAAGATCGACCGAACCGATCTCGATCAGTCGCCGATCTTCGTCCTCGGCCACTGGCGTTCGGGAACGACCCTCTTGCACGAGCTTCTGACGTTGGACCCGCGGCACACCTATCCGGACACCTACGCCTGCCTGGCGCCGAGCCATTTCCTTGTGTCGCGGTTCTTGTTCGCCTGGTGGCTTGGCATCCTGCTGCCGAAGCGGCGACCCATGGACAACGTGCCCGTCGGCTGGAAACGTCCGCAAGAGGACGAATGGGCGTTGGCGACCCTGGGGATTCCCTCGCCCTACGCGGCGTTTGCCTTCCCCAACCGGCTGCCTCAGTATCCGGAGTACGCCGATCTGCGGGGCCTTCCGCCGGAGGAGCTCGACCGGTGGAAGCGGGCGTTCGTCTGGTTCTTGCGATGCGTTACCGTCCAGTCGCCGAAGCGGATCGTGCTCAAGTCGCCGCTTCACACGTGCCGCGTCGAGGTGCTCTCGGAACTCTTTCCGGAAGCGCGATTCGTACACATCGTCCGCGATCCTTATGCCGTCTACCCCTCCACCCTTCGGTTGTGGAAACGGCTCTCGGCCGATCAGGGATTGCAGGCGCCGGCGATCGAGGGGTTGGAGGAATCGGTGCTGGCCACGTTCAGCCGAATGTACGAGACGTTCGAGGCCACGCGGCACACGATGAAGGCGGGGCGATTCTCCGAAGTCCATTACGAGGACCTCGTGGCCGACCCGATCCGCCAGGTGCAACGGATCTACGACGAGCTGGAACTGGGCGAGTTCGACAAGGTCTTGCCGGCCATCGAAGGCTACGCGGCCGGGACCTCCGACTTCAAGACAAACCGTTACCAGCTCTCGGCGCGGGAGCGGGATCAGGTCGCCCGGCGATGGGGCAGCTTCTTCGATCGGTACGGATACTCCCGGACCATCGAAAAACGCCCCACTCAGTCTTCGCCCGGTTCTTTCAGGGCCGCGTAAAGCCGGGCGAGTTCCACCAGGAGAGGTTCGAGCCTGGCGTAGTGCTCGTCTTCGTTGGTCGCTTCGGTCTTGGCGTCGCGCAGCTCGGCGACGGCGCGTTCCAGCTCGTCGCGTCGGGCGCGGACCTCGGGGGGCACTTGCTGCTCCGCCCGGCTGCGGATGAGATGGAGCTGATTGGCGAGCGATCCGTCCGGGGGTGTGTCGTCTTTGGCGCGGCGGGTGGTGCGCGTCCCCCGGAACCAACCGGCCGGGGTCCCCAGGGCGTCGCCGTTGTCGTCCACCAGCGCGGTCTCGGTGGCCAGCCGGGCCTCTTGCTCGTAGAACTCGGCCACCCGGCCCGAGGCCGAGAGGAATGCCTCCAGGAGCGAGGTCTCGTCGTCTTTGTCCAGGTCGGCGGCCGGGTCGGCAATGGCCGCGGAAAGGTGGTCGCCGAACCGAGAGTAGTTCTGCTCGTAGCCGCTCTTGGTCGCGGTAATCACCACGCGGTTTGGCCCCGAGAGCCGGTTGAGGAACGGGGCGCTCGCCGAGGCGCAGTCAATCACCACTAGCGGCCTCTTGAAGGGCTCAAGCCACTTAGCCAGCTCAGCCGCCGACACGTCGGGCCCCCGCAGGTTAAACTTGGCGGCCCGGCCGTCGAACGTGCCGTGCCCAATGAGCACCAGCCAGAACGGCTCGGCCGATTCCCTGGGCTCGCTCCCGAGGAGGGCTTCGAGGCGCTGGCGGTCGTTCTTCTCGCCGGGCTCCGCGTTGCCGACGCGCAGACACGTCGCCTCCCCTTTCTCGGCGGCCAACTCCCAGCGGTCGGCCCACTGGGCGAACCGGTCGCCGTACTCCGGCGTGCCCGGCGCGCCGACGACGATCACAACGGTCGGCTGACCGGCCGTCGCAGAGGCGAGGATCAGCCCGCCGAGAAGGTGGGTCAATCCACCGATGAGAACGATCGTTTTCATGGCAAGCCCTTGAACCGTCTGAGCCCCCACTCAGCGGCCAGACACGCGATGGCCAGCAAGAAGACGAGCGGCTGGTGCCACAGGGGGTAAATCCACGGATCGGCGACGGGGACCTTTCGATTGGGAAGATCGGCGACGAACGGCCCGAGACGGTCGACCGGCACCACGTCACCGCCGCTTTCCTCGGCCATCCGCTGGAGCAGGGCCAGGTCGGGTGCCAGCCGGCGGAACTCCTCCGCCGCGGGCTGGGCGGTCCAGCCTGTCTCCTTTTCGCCGACCTCACTCCCGTCGGCCCCGCTGACGACCACCTTGGCGAGATAGTCGCCCGGCTGCCGAGGGACATAAGTCGCCATGTAGCTCCCGGCCCGGTCGGTTCCGGGCTCGGCGCGGAGGTCAATCTCGTTTCCGTCCGGCTTGGTGACGGTCAGGTCGACCGAGGCGTTGTCCATTGGCTGGTGTTCGGGATCGCGGACGTCGATGCGAAGCTCCACGGGGTTGCCGAAGTCCGCTTGCGGGCGACGGACCTCCATCTCGATCCGCCCGGGAACGTCGGCCACCAGCCAGCGGACCGTCTGCCGCCACGCCTTGGCCAGGTCGTTCTGGTCGTCAGGCTTTCGTCGCAGCTCCCACCGCCACAGGTCGCCGATCACCAGCGCGGCCGCCCGACCCTTGCCGAATCGCTGCGCCACCAGCGCCGGATGGAGCTTACCCTCCCCGTCGGTCACGTTGGCCAGCACCGTCGCGCCGGGTTTGATCCCTCGCAGCCGATTGATCGTGTGAAAGGCCGGCATCGATTCCAGACGGCCCCGCTCGTCGTGCTCGGTCTCGCGCAAACGAATCCACGGCTGAAGCCAGCCCTCGCGCGTAAGCGCGAGCCGATAGCGGGCGTTTTGGGGGGCCGGCGGCTGGCGGTCGAGATAGACCGGCAACAGTTCGGCCACGGGAGTGTGCGGATAGTCGCCCTGCCGGAACGACTCCGCCCCGCCGAGCATCAACAGCCCACCTCCGCGGCGGCTGACGAAGTGGTTGAGCAGGAGCATCTGGTCGGGAGTGAAGAAGCCCGCCTCGAGGTCGTCGAGGATCAGGGCGTCGTACGCGTAGAGTTCGTCGGCCGCTTTGGGGAACCCGTCGCGGAGTTCCGCTTCGTCGCGGGTGCCGATGCGCACCAGCACCGGCTGGTCGTACTGCTCGACGTCTTCATCCTCCTCGTTCCCAAAACCCTTGAACAGTGGATTGGAAGATTCGCCCAGTCGTCCAAGAAACGTGAATTTGGGCTCGCGCTTGGCGATGCGGACGAGCCCCACCAGTTCCACCTCGCGATCGGCCTCGAGAGCGCGGCGGAGAAACTTGAACTCCCAGTTGGGGCGGCCGGAGACGTAGAGCACGCGGAACGGTCCGGCCGGACGCTCGACCGTCACCCGGCGGCTGTTGTTGGCCAAAGTGGCCTCGACCGACGTGCCGGGGGCGTCGAACTGGCCGAGCTCCGAGGCAGCCGCCGCGCGAACCTCGTAGAAGCTGACGCCCGACCGGCGGGGCCGCAAGCGAAACCGGACCACGCGAGGCCCGTCTTCCTCGCCGGCCGCGAGCGTCTGCTGCTCGACGACCTCGCCCGAGGCGCTGAGCAGTTGGACGGCCAGCTTCTCGCCCTCATAGCCATCGGCCTCGATCTTCGCGCGGATGGTGACCGGCGCCAGCTCAAAATTGGTTTGGCTGACAGCGACCTGGGCGACGCGGACGTCCTTCACAGGCGTGTCCGTGCCGAGCGGCACCGGATAGATCGGCGGCAAATCCGACCAGTCGGTCGATTCGTCCGGAAGGTCCGTGGCGTTCCCATCGGTAAAGACCAGGATCCCGGCCAGCGGACGCCCTCGAAACCGCCGGGCGATCGTTTTCAGTGCGGTGGCCAAGGAAGATCGGTCGCCGGCGGCCGTCAGCTCCGCCTCGTCGTCGAGCAACTCGAGTCGCTCGGCGAAACGGTAGCTGCGGACGTCGAAATCCTGGCTCAGGCGCGTGTGCCAGGGGGCCTCGCCGGTGAAATGCTCGCCGAGGATTTCGGAACGAGTTTTCCGGGCAACCGGGTCGCGGATTTCGAGGCTTCGGCTGTCGTCGGCCAGAAGCACGAAAAGGTTGGCCCCGGGACGCGGTCGCGTGCCGCTTAGAAGCGGCTCCAACAGACACAATGCCAACGCGGCGATCCCCATCGCCTTGAGCACGCCGGCCACGCCCCGCACGCCCAGCGTGGCCGGCGCGCGGAAGTAGCCCCAGACCAGCACGGCCAACGCCGCCGCTGCCAGGGCCGCCGCGGGCCACCACCAGTCGGGCGTTCCCCAAACCAGGGATGCGGGCGTCATTTTCCCCTCCCCAGCTCTTCGTAGTATTGGCGGACCTGCTCGGCGTACTTCGAGGGCACCGGGTCGCGATCGATCGGGACCATCGTTTCCTGGGGCCCCCGACGGAGAAGCTCCTCGGCCACGCGATCCCGCAGCTCGTTCAGCGGCTCGCCGACAAACTCCCGGACGAGGTCCCAGTTCGGTCCTTGAGAGCCGCCTCGCAATTGGCGGCGGATGCCCCGGGCCGTGTCGCGGATCCGGGCGGCCTCGGCCCGCATCTCCGTGTCGTCGATCATCTCCTCCACGTCGCGCAGGCGGTCCGACCAGTTTGGGAACTCCTCGCCGGTGATCGGCCCCTGCCGCGCTTCTTCCGGCGTGATGAAAGGGGACAGGTCGATCGACGGAGTGTCGCCCTCTTGGGTTTGGCCGCCCTCGGCTTGGGGAGACTCTTCGCCCCCAGCCGAGCGGCCCGGGGGCGTCGCTTGCGAGTCGCCGCGGCGGATTTCCTCGTTGACCTCGTCGGCCAGGTCTTCGAGCACCTCGTGGGCGCGACTGAGGGCCTCGTCTTCGTCGCCGAGCACGCTTTCGGCCGCTTTCTCGACGCCCTGTTTCAACGCTTCAATGCCCCGGCCGGCTTGCGACTCGGCGGCCCGGGCCTGGTCGAAGAAGCCGCGGTCGAGCATCGCGCCGGTGGCTTCCAGGGCGTCGTCGAGCCGCTCTTGCTCCGCCTCGCGGAACGCATCGTAAAGCTGCTCGGTCATCAGCGGCTCGGTCTCCTGGGCCTCTTCGACCGTCTGGCGGATGTCTTCTAAAAGCCGGTCGAGGTCCTCGCTTTGCTCCTGGAAACCTTCACGAAGCTGTTCGCTGCGGCTGGGGTCGCGCAAGCGCCCGGAGTCCAAAACGGGCTTGTCGAGGTCGCGGAGCTGTTCGGCGAGCCGGGTTTCGTTTTCGTCGAGCTTTCGGGCGTCGTCTCGCAGTTGTTTGACTTCTTCGGAGAATCGGCTGGAGGCCTCCTTGCGGAACTGCTCCCGCATTTGTTCAAGCTGGCGCTCGGCGCGGGTGCCGGTGGCGACCGCTTGGGAGACCTGGCCTTGCTTGAGGGCCTCGGTCGTCTGCCGGATGTTCTCCCGGGTTTCTTCCAGGTTGCGTCGCGACTCGGCCATCCGCTCCTGGTTTTCGGAGCGCCCCATCCGCTCGTTAAGTTCGTCGGCGTCGCGCAGGATTTCCTGCTCCTGCTCGCGGAGGCGTTTGAGCCGGCGGCGGATCTCCTCTCGTTCTTCTTCGGTTTCCGCCTCTTCCAACGCCGATTGAAGCTCCTTGAGCCGCTCGTTCAGGTCGCTCTGCCGCCGGGCCAGCTCGCGCAGACGGTTGAGCACCTGGCGGGTTTCGCGCTCTCGCTCGTCCTCTTGGGCCTTTGCGGTGCGCTCCCTTTCGTAGCGGTTCTCGGAGTCTTTGAGCTCGAGCTGGTCGAGCTGCTGTTGCGCCCGGCTCTGCGGGCCGCTGGCGCTTCCCGATTGCTGCTCGGATTGCTGCGCGCGGCCTCGAGTCACCCGATGCTCCCGGGCGCGGAGCTTCAAGAGCGCTTGATAGGCGGCTTGCTCGGCAGCCAGCGCGGGCTGGAGGGCCCCGGGCGACGAGGACTGAACTGCTTCGGTCAGGTGCGTAACCGCCTCGGCCATGTGCTTCCGAACGTCGGCAACGTGCTGGTGCGACTCGGCGTCGCGGAGCTTCTCGGCCAGTGCCGTCGCCTGCTCGATCGCCGTCTCTTGCGACTGGATCAGCTCGCCGACGTCGGCGGGGAACTCTTTGGTGGGCGTCGCTTCAACCTCGCGGCGGATGACCGTCCACGTGGCGCTAATGATTTGCTTTTGAAGCTCCGCCAGTTGTTGGGCGTCTTGCTCGTTCTCGCTGCCCTCTTGCTCTTCTTGACTGCTCCCGCTCGGCGGCTGTTCCCCTTGGCGGAAAATCTCTTCAAAGTGGCGGACCTCGGCGAAGTACATGTCGCCGGAGGTGCGGCGCGGGTTGCCGTCGGGACCCGCGTCCTCCGCCCAGAAATAATAGGAGAGCAGTTGATCGGGCTCGGCATCAAGCGCCTCGAAATCGATCTGGTGCGCCACTTCCTGGCGCTGGTTGCGCACGCTCGATTGGCCGAGCACCGCCTCTTGGGGCGGCTGGCCGGCCACACTGAATGCGATTCCGTAGGCGCGGAGTCCGAAATCGTCCCAAACGCTCGCTTGCGTTTCGAGTTCCTCGATGGGAGAGACGCGAACGTCCCGCGCGGGGATGGCGATCTTGACGTCCGGCCGGCGGTTGGGCGTGACGTTGAAAACGAACTCGGGCGGATTTCGGTTCTCACGCCCCTCGGCGTCGGCCAAGTGCAGCCGGTAACGGGCGGATTCCGTTAGCGTCTCGGTGATCGAGTATACGGTGGCGTCGTCCTCTTCGGCGGCCAGCGCAACGCGGTTGCCCTCTTCGTCGACCAGATGGGCCCCCGCGACCGGCTTGTTCAAGTCGCAGAACAGCGTCAGCTCGGTCCCTTCGACCGCCGTCACCCGCCGGGTATCTTCAACGCGTTTCTCTTCAAGCGACGTGTACTCGGGGAAGACGAGCCGGGCGTCGGCCCGCTCGAGCCGGGGATACTCATAGACGGTCACCTGGAAATCGCGGGTGGCCTGGCCGGCGTACTCGACGCGGTACGCAAGGTCGTTCTGGACGTCGACCACGCGGGCGCCGAACATCGGGTCGGAGAGGCTCAACGACATCGGCAAGTGGGTGGGCCCGCCCGAGGCGCCGCGATAGATCAGAGTGGCGTCGTCGGGCAGCTCGCCTTCGAAGCGGGCGGTGACGATCAGGCTCGCGCCGCGTTCGATTTCGGTGTCGCCCGGCGCAACGGTCACTTCGTAGCGTATTGGCTCAAGCGAGGGCCCGGGGCCGAACAGCGTGGCGAGCGTCGTCTCGGGGCGGCCCGTGTAGCTGGCCAGAGCGCTGCACACGACGGCCAAGAGCGCAAACGCCGCAAAGCCGGTCACCTGCGCCGCTCGCACCCGACGCTCGGGGACGGTCTCTTCCCAGTCGTGTTTGCGGCTGTGCGCAAGCGCCCGGCGGATGACGTCCTCCTGCAAGAAGCCAAACCGCCCGTTGGGCAA
>JBDRTC010000719.1:0-4531 GCA_043824335.1 Planctomycetota bacterium
AACAAAGACCGGCAACAGGAATCCCGCCGCGTGGACGGTGCGCATCAAGACCAATTGCATCGAGATGTCGAACCCGTAGGCTACGTACTCCGCGTAGCTGAACCGGTCGAAAGCGGGCAGGATCGACGAGATCACCCAGAGTCCGCTCTGCAACACCGTGTCGGCCATCTGCATCAACGTGGTGAACAGCCCAGCGTCCAAATCCGACATCAGGTTGTTCTGCGTGCCTAGCCGGTAAGCCGCTTCCAGCGGGCCGCCGCCGTGCAACTCGCCGCGGGCCAACTGAATCATGAACTCGCTGAAGAACCCGCCGATCAACGCGCCCAACGTGGCAATCATCGCCACCGACCCGCTCAAGAAGGTGCTGAACATCACCCCGAACCCGATCACCAGCACCATCTGAAGCCATATCCCAAAGTAACCTTTGGCAAAGTTCATCAAGAACGAGGCATCCGCCGCGCGGAGATAAAGGTCCGCCTGGGCGGCCCCGAAATGCTGCCCCGGCTCCAGACACTGCACCCAAATCTCCACCTCGCCGTCGGCAACCAGGTCTTCAAACAGGTCGAACTCTCGCCTTTCGGTCAGGCTTGGGTCGATCGCCGACTGCTCGGGCGTAAACTTGATGCCCTGCAGGGTCTCCTGCTTCTGGGTAACGATCAACGGACTGGCGACAAATTGGGTGATTTTCCGGGGAATCGTCAGCTTCTTGGTGCCAAACTCCTTCGACTCGAAGACCTCCAACTCGATCGCCAGGCCGGTGGCCGGATTGCGAACCGCAACACTGCCAAGAACCCCACGCTCGATGTTGCCTTTGTGGGTGCGAAACACGGCGAGCGTCATTTCCACGGGCAACCCGTTGGAGAACATTCTCTCGTCGATGTCCTCGAAGCGCCAAATCAAGGCCGCCGGGGTTCCGCCCTGGATGAAGCCCCGGTAGGCCCACTCGTCCCCAACGTTGATGCCCTCCGTCTTGTCGATCTCGTCGGTGTTCCGGAAACGCGACTTTCCGTACACCGGCACTCTGGCCAACAGCATGTCCTGGGGGTTTCCCAAATCGTAGCGAACGTCCGCCCCCGCGCCCGTGGCGCTCACCTCGTGCCAGTGACCTTGGACGACGTCCGTTTGGCCTTTGCCGGAGGAGTCGACCATCACTGCGTGTGAGTGGCGGCGCTGCTGACTGGTCTTGCCGACCTGGACTCTCGGTTCGCCGCCCCCGGCCGAAGTCAGATCCTCCGCGGCGAGGGAGTGGGTGTGGTCGAGCCCCTGGACGACAAACGCATAGCTCACCAGGGCCATGATCACCAGGAGGCCGGTCCCGATCACCGTGAACCCCAGGATTCTCCCAAGAACGATTTCACTGGGACGAACCGGCTTGGTGACCACGGTGTGCAAGGTGCGAGTTCGGATGTCCGTCGGCAAACTGAAGGCGCTGAGGAACAGGGCCAACAGCAGCACGAGATAACTCGTGGCGGTGAGCACGAAGCTCAGGTACAGACGAGCCGGGTCCGGACTTCCCGGGTCGAGAAACAACCCGGCAAATGCCAGCACCACGATGAATACGGCGAACCCCACCACCACGCGCCGACGAATCGATTCTTTTACGGCCAGCCCGGCGAGTGCTCCCACCCTGCGCGGAGACATCCTCACAAGGTCGGCCACTCCCGCAGCGACGACCCGCCAGGTCTTCCCAACGGCGGCCGGCGGCCCATATTCCACGGCGGCAATCAGCAGGCCCAGCAGATTGGCCGCCACCATCACGCTCGCCACGACAATGAGCCAATAAACAACGGCCCAGGGAAGCCAGTGGAGAAAGGGCACGATTTCGGTTTCAAAGCCCTCAATTGGCATCGGCGTCCCCCCCTCCTCGCGCGCGGCGCCCGGGGTGAGCTTCGCTCTCGGCGATGATGTTCAAAAACAGCTCCTCGAGTGTGGAAGTCGGTTGGCCGGCGAAGAGCAGTTCTCCGTGGTTACGCTCAATCACCTGCTTGATCTCCTCCTGCGCCGCCTCGTTCAGGCCCGAGGCGCGAAACTCGGTCACGTCGCGAACCTTCAGCAGACTGTCGACCCGCCCCAACTCTTTAAGTTCCCCCTGGTAGAGGATGCCGATCCGATCGCAGACGTCTTGCACGTCGGCCAGCAGATGGCTGCACATGACAACCGTCTTGCCCTGATTGCGAAGATCGAGGATCAGGTCTTTCATCGCCCGGGTGCCGATCGGGTCCAGCCCGGTGGTCGGCTCGTCCAGGAGGATCAGCTCGGGATCGTTGATGAGGGCCTGGGCCAGCCCGATCCGCCGGGTCATCCCCTTGGAATACTCCCTCAACTGGCGACGCTTGGCCTGGTTGAGGCCCACCATCTTGATCAACTTGGCCGTCCGCTCGCGGCGGACCGAGGCCGACATGTTGAACAGCCGGCCGTAGAAATCGAGCGTCTCCTCGGCATTCAGAAAGCGGTAGAGGTAGGATTCCTCGGGCAGGTAGCCGATCCGCTCGTTCTTGGTCACGTCGGTGGCGTCGCGACCGAAGATCAGGGCCTGTCCGCTGGTCGGAAACAAGAGTCCCAAGAGGAGCTTCATCGTGGTCGTCTTGCCCGAGCCGTTCGGCCCCAAGAGACCGAAGACTTCGCCCCTTCGGATCTCCAGGTCCAGTGCATTGAGGGCACGCACCTTTTGCCGGCCCCAGAAATCGCGGTAAACCTTGGTGAGATTCCTGGTTTCGATGATAATGTCTGACTGCATACTTCGCCTCGTGCTGGCGGGGAACTGGAGAAATGTGCTTAGTACGTCATTTGCGGTCTAGGAGTTCGACCTTCCCCCATTGAGATGGCCGTGAAGAGACGGTGAATCTTCTACTATAACGCGCTCCCACGCCCGGTTTCAAGCGAGACGCCGTCAGGAGGCGGTACGCTCCCCCCGAGCGGACTGCCCTTAAGACTCCCCCAACCCCCCACGGTAGCCATCCATGTCGTCCTCGACCGATCTCGCCCCCGATCGTGCCCGCCAAAAGGCCGCCTTGCGGTTTCTCAACGGCCGGATTGACTACGAACGGGCGCGTGTCATCCCCTATTCGGTGAGAGATTTCAAACTGGATCGGATGCGGGAACTGCTCGCCCGGCTCGGCGACCCCCATGAGGCCTTGCCTGCCGTCCACGTGGCCGGGACCAAGGGCAAAGGGTCGACCGCCGCGATGGTCGCGTCGGTGCTCAGCGCAGCGGGATACCGCACCGGAGTCTTTACCTCGCCCCATTTGGAGCAGGTCGAGGAGCGCTTGGCCGTGGACGGCCAGGCGTGCTCGGCAACCGAACTGGCCGAGCTGGTCGATCGAGTCTCGCCCGTGGTCGAAGCCATGGACCGGGAAGCCGCAGCCGGCGATCCGCCCGAGCACGGTCCCACGTACTTCGAGGTCATCACCGCAATGGCGATGCTGCACTTCGCCCGCCGACAAGTCGCAGCGGCCGTGCTGGAAGTGGGCCTGGGCGGCCGGCTCGACTCGACCAACGTCTGTCGGCCACTGGTCTCGGCGATCACCAGTATCAGTCTCGACCACACCCAACAGCTCGGAACCACCCTCGAGTCGATCGCCCGCGAGAAGGCCGGCATCGTCAAGCCGGGCGTTCCGGTCGTCAGCGGCGTGTTGGACCCGGCCCCGCGAGACGTAATCCGAGAGACCTGCCGCCAGCAGGGCAGCCGATTGATTGAGCTGGGAGTCAATTTTGACTTCGACTACCATGCCCCCCGAAATCTGGAGTCGGCGCCGGCAATGGGAAGCCTCGATTTTCGCACCCTCGGCATGGGGGGGGATCGCGACTATCAGGGCGTCCCGATAGCACTTCTGGGGCATCACCAGGCAGCCAATGCAGCGGTGGCTTTGGCCGCGCTGGCCGAACTCGCCCAAGCCGGGTGGAACATTTCCGAGGAGGCCATTCGCGCCGGGCTTGGCGGGTTGGCATGGCCGGCCCGGGTGGATGTGGTCGCCCGTCGGCCGGTGGTCGTGATCGATTCGGCCCACAATTCGGCCTCGGTCGATGCCCTGGTTCGCGTCCTGGACGAGAGCTTCTCCGTCCGGCGCCGGTGGCTCGTGTTCGCAGCGAGTCACGAAAAAGACGTGCGCGGCATGCTCTCGCGGCTCCTGGGAAGCTTCGACGACGTGATCCTCACTCGATACTTGAACAATCCCCGCGGCGTGCCGCCGGAGGAACTTGGCGCGTTGGCCGCCGAGTTGACTGGCGGTCGATATTCGGTATGCCAAAGCCCGGCCGACGCCTGGCAGCAGGTCTGCGCGCTGGCCAGGCCCGAGGACCTGGTATGCGTGACCGGCTCGTTCTTCCTTGCCGCGGAGGTCCGCCACCTGCTCCGCGTGCAGCCGGAGTCATAGGATGACCGTTGGTTCCAACCGGGACGAAGCGGCAACGGTACCCCCAAACCACCCGGAAATCGCGGAACTTGTTCCCAAGCTCCAGCTTGGGAACATTCCCTCCTCGCCGCATTGCTCCGTCCCGTTGGGCGACTCGGCGAGACAGAAGTTCGCGGAAG
>JBDRTC010000720.1:0-3238 GCA_043824335.1 Planctomycetota bacterium
GAAAACCGCTTCCACGTACCCAAAACCAGCACGAAATAGGTGGGTGGATTTGAACCACCCGCGGAAGTTGGGCTAAGGCCCGGCATTCTGATGTCCAGGACGACCACGTCAACAGGATGCTCATCCAGGATTCTCAACGCATCCAGACCGTTGTGGGCGACGAGTGCGTTGATCTCTTGTTCTTCCAGCAAGGTCCTGTAAGCGTTCAAGACCTTTTCCTCGTCGTCCACCAGCAACAATTGTATGGTTGCCACTTTCAGAGTTCTCCTTCGTGACAAGGCAGGCCAGTGCTATCCTCCTCACCCGCGTGATTTCACGGGCAGAGGCACGGCAGTTCCAAATCCGCCGATTCGCGTAGACAACTTGCGAAACGGTCGTCTTCCGAGCGTTTCTTCCTCAGTCTTCCTGGTCCAGCTCTCTGATCCTTTCCAGAAGGGCCCTCGGCGAGCTGTAGGTGCTCATTTCAAGGAGTTCATTCATCCTGTTTTGTTTGATGTTCAACTTGTTCATCACCTTTTTCTTGTAGGCCTCCGTCAGCACGGAGAGTAGTCGCTCCCACTCGCACGGCTTCTGCAGATAGGAGTAGGCACCGCTCTTGGTACATTCAACCGCCGAATCAACGGAGCCGTGCCCGGTGAGGATGACGACCTCCATCCACTGATGCTCCTTCTTGAGGGCTTCGAGGGTCTGCTCGCCGTTCATGCCGGGCATCTTCAGGTCCACCAAGGCGACGTCGATGGGATGTTCCCTCGCAGCCTCAATGGCCTTTTCACCGCGATCAACGGCAATCACGTTGAAGTTTCTGACATCGAGCCTCTTGGCGATTGACTTCAAGAACTGTTGCTCGTCGTCCACGATCAGCAGGTTTATCTTTTCCTTTGCCATTGTTGGCTCCTTTCAGACACGGGAGTTGTTGGTTTAGAGTCCCATCCATTGCCAGTACCCCAGGAACACCCAAAGCCATAGGACCGCAAAGCTCAGCAGCAAGACCATAAAGCCGTGGACCAGGAAGTCTTTCATGGTCACCAGTTGTTCGCCCGTTTCCGGATCCCGCGCCATGGCGTACACGATGGCGTTGTTCGGCGTTCCGATGATCAGCATGTGGGCGAAGGAGGAGGCAAAGGCGGTGGCAAGCCCAACCATCAGCGGCGAGGTTCCGGAGAGCGTGGCCATGGGGACGGTGATCGGTCCCACGGCGGCGACTGCCGCTCCATCACTCATGAAATTGGTCAGGATGCCCGACATGAGACTGCAAGATATACATAGTCCCGTCCCACTGGTCATGGAATCCGGGAGGACGGACACGAAGCCGTCCGCCAGCCAAAGGGCGGCGCCGGTCGTCGCAAGGCCGTAGCCCATGGCAGTGGCCGCGCCGTAGAGGGCCACGACATCCCAGTGGATACGGTTGATGTCCCGCCAGCGCAGAATGCCCAGGACGTTCAACAGCACGATGCACAGCATGGCCGGCCCGCCCATTCCGAAACGACCGGACAAGGTCGTCCAGAGCACGACCAAGAGCGCCAAGACGGCGGCGGCCTTGTATTCGTCACCGGTCATTTTGCCGATCTTGTCGGATTCCGCTCTTACCCTGGCAGCGATGTCAAGGTTCTTGACTTTGATCTTCTTCCTGAAGACGAGATAGAAGTATGCAGCGATCGTAAGCGCCATGACCGGCACGAAGGGGAAGCCCAGCTTCACCCATTGTCCGAAGCTGGGCGCCATGCCGTAGTCCGCGAGGATGCCAACCATGACCGCGTTGCGGCCACCGGCGGCGGGCGACCCCGGCCCGCCCACGTTGGCGCTGAAGGTGAGCAAGAGGAGCATCATGACGACGAGTGCCTTGTCCTTCTTCAATCCGGCCGAACGGATGGCCGCCACGTAGACCAGCATCAGGATCGGCGCCAGGAAAGCGACCAGGGCGTGTTCGGAAAGAAAGGATGCGGTCATGGCAAGAAGAGGTGCGAAGATAAACGCGAATTTGGGGAGGGAAGTGCTCCTGCCCAAGAGCAGCATTCCGATCCGGCGATCAAGCCCGGTCTTGCTGATGGCCGCAGCGATGGCCAGAACACCGAAAATGAAAATCACCGAATCCTTGGCGTAGGCCTTGGCCACCAGATCAGGAGGGAGCACCCCGAAGAAGCACATCATTACCCCGACAAGAAGCGCAGTAATGCCGATGGGGATTGCGCCGGTGGCCCAGAAAAGAGCGGCCACGACCAGAACTCCGACCATGACCTTGGCCCGGAATGCCACCTGGTCCACAGTGAAGGGAGCCTTGGTGACGCTTCCGCCCGCCTCTTTCACCTCGCGATACCATCCGGCCTTCTTGCTGTAGTACTGGGAAATAGTCTGGTCGGGATCCATTCCACGGTAATCAGAGTATCCCGCGACCTTTTCCCCAAGTTGCCCCGTCTTCTTGGCGATCAAGAGACTTCTCAGGTTCTCTGAAGCGGGCGTTAAGGTGATCGCGGCGAAAAGAAGGAGCCCCAGAATTATCACCCCGGGGCGCGCATGGTGGGCGCCGATCAACCATTGTCTAAGACTGGTCCTCTTGATGTCGGGGATCTCATGCCGGGCAAGAGCATGGATTCGCTCCTGTTCGGCCGCCTTGATGACGCTTATCAGCTCATCAATGCCACAGGGCTTCTCCAGGAAGAAGGACACGTCGTTTTTGCCGGATATCCTGGCCGATTCCGTGCTGCCGTGGCCGGTGAGCATGATGACCTGGACTTCAGGCCTCACCTTCTTTATCTCTTTCAATGTCTGGATTCCATCCATCCCGGGCATTTGTTGATCGAGGATGACCACTTCCAGGTTCTCATGTCGGACAATCTTGATAGCGTCCTCGCCGTTGCTGACGTCCAGCACCTGAAATCCCCTCACCGAAAGCTGCTTGGACAAAGCTGTGCGGAATTGATCTTCATCATCCACCAACAGTATTTTCAGTCGCGGCTGTTCCGCTCTTGTCGTGTCAGCTTTATTCATTCTCAACTGTCTCCGGTTGGTTGACAGGAAGTACCACGGTGAAGGAACTGCCGGCGCCCGGCATGCTCTGGACTTCGATCCTCCCGCCAAACGATTCGACGATGCTCGAACTGACGCTGAGTCCGAGGCCCGTACCTTTTCCGACTTGCTTGGTGGTATAGAAAGGCAGGAATACCTGCTGCATTACGTCCGAGGTCATCCCGACCCCCGTGTCGGTCACGGTAACGCGAACGGAACTGTCATCGCGGCGTGT
>JBDRTC010000721.1:0-18371 GCA_043824335.1 Planctomycetota bacterium
CAGTTCGTCAATCGTTCAGCGGCCGTCTCCACGGCGCTGAGCTTTCCGATGGTCGCTTCCTCGCGCGTGCTGGGGGCCAACGACGAGATCCTTATGGGCCAAGTCGGCCTGGCCGGCCGCGGCCGGGGCGCGCACATCCCGGCGTTCGAGGGCCAGCAGGGCGTCACCATCGTGGCCCTGAGCGATCCCGATCAACAGCGGATGGGCGCGGCGGCCAAGCTGATCGAAGACAAGTACGGCCACTCCGCCGAGCAATACCAAGACATGCGCGAGATGTTCGACCGCAAGGACCTCGATTGCATCGGGAACGCCACCCAAAACTACTGGCACGGGCTGAGCACCATCTGGGCGTGCCAGCGGGGGAAGCACGTCTACGTGGAAAAGCCCCTCTCGCACTACGTCTGGGAAGGTCGGCAGATGGTCAACGCGGCGCGAAAGTACGACGTGCTCGTTCAGTGCGGCACGCAGCACCGCTCCGAGGCCAAGTTCGAGCAGGCGTTCAAATGGATTCGCGAAGGCCACCTGGGCAAGATCAAGTACCTCACCGCTTTCGCCAACAAGCCCAGAAACTCGTGCGGCAAGCGCGACACGCCGCTGGAGATTCCCGAGTCGGTCGACTACGACCTCTGGTGCGGCCCGGCCCGCAAGGAGCCCATTTACCGCAACCAACTCCAGTACGATTGCAGCTTCTTCTGGAACACGGGCGACGCGGAATCGTGCAACCAGGGCGTTCACGAGGTCGACGTCGCCCGATGGTGCCTGGGCGAAGAGCAGTTGCCCCGCCGGGTGATTTCGATCGGCGGCCGCTTCCTCTTCAACGACGCCTGCGACGTGCCCAACACGCAGATCATCTACTACGACTTCCCCACCGCCCCGCTGCTGTACGAGGTTCACAACCTCCGCAAGGCCAAGGGGACCAACGACATGCCCAATTTCCGCGGCGAGGGCGTGGGCGTCGTCGTCGATTGCGAGGGCGGCAGCGTCAGCCTCTACCGGGGCATCGCCTGGGATAGCGACGGCAAGGAGGTCCAAAAATTCTCCGGCGGCGGCAACCATTTTGTCAACTTCATCGAGGCCGTGCGCAAAGGAGACCGCTCGCACCTGAACGCCGAGGTCGAGGTGGGCCACCGCTCCACGGCCGTCTGCCACGTGGGCAACATCTCCTACCGCGTTGGCGAGCCGGCCTCTCAAGAGGAGCACCGCAAAGCGGTTCAAGACACTCCCTTATTCAACGAGATGTACGACCGCTACCTCGAACACCTCGCGGCCAACGAGATCGACCCGAACACCTCGATCCTCGGCCCCTGGCTCGAAGTCGACCGCGAGAACGAGTGCTTCAAAGACCACGCCGAAGCCAGCCAGCTCGCCCACGGCTTCTACCGCGAGCCGTACGAGTTGCCGGATTTGGCGGGGTAAGAGTAGTAGGCAGTAGGCAGGGGAGGTAGGGTGGGTCGAGGAACGAGACCCACGGGCAAAGGCAGTAACTCTTGGAACGCTCGCGCGAACGCAATCTGGGAGCAGACCAGCCCTTACGTCCCGGAGGGACGATTGGGAATAGCCCAGCGATTTATCGCTGGGAAGCCGGGCGTTACGTGAGTGTTTTGTGCGTCCCGTAGGGACGCTTGAAGGGAGAACGCGACGACTCAACCGTCCCTACGGGACGGAACGGCTGGCCGTGGACGTCAACCCAGCGATGAATCGCTGGGCTATTATCGATTGCCCTTTCAGGACACAAGGTATTCCCGAACAAAGCCCACGCGTGGGTCTCGTCCCTCGACCCACCCTACCTCTCCAAGAGAAAGGATGTAGCGATGCCGCGAGACTTTCGATCATCCGTCCTGATTCTCTGTCTGGGGGTTGTGTCGTCTGCCCCAGTCTCTCTATCCGCCGCGACGCCGGAGGAGGCGGCCCGGGGGGTGGTCGAGCGGTTGTTGCCGGAAGCGGCTGATCGGTTCGTGTTGGAGTCGATTGACAAAGAGGATGGTCGCGATGTTTTCGAGATCGAAAGCCGGGACGGGAAGATCGTGGTCCGGGGCTCGTCGGGCGTGGCGATCTCGTCGGGCGTAAACTGGTATCTGAAATACTTCTGCCACTGCCACGTGTCGTTTTGCGGGGATCAATTGCGCTTGCCCGATCCGCTCCCGGCGGTGGAGGAAAAAGTCCGCATCGCAAGTCCGTTCGAGTATCGGTATTGCTTCAACTTCTGTGCGTTCAGCTACACGCTGGCCTGGTGGGATTGGGCCCAGTGGGAGCGGATGATCGACTGGATGGCCCTCCACGGGGTCAACATGCCCTTGTCGGTCACCGGGCAGGAGGCCGTTTGGTACAAGGTTTACAGCGACTTGGGCCTGAGCGACGAGGAGATCCGCTCCTTTCTCGTGGGCCCGGGCTACCTGCCGTTCGGCTGGATGGGCTGCATCGACGGCTGGGGCGGCCCGCTGCCGCACAGTTGGATCGAAAGCCACCGGGAGTTGGAGAAGAGAATCGTCGCCCGGGAACGGGAGCTGGGGATGACGCCCGTCTTGCAGGGGTTTACCGGCCACGTGCCGACGGCGATGAAGGAGAAGTTTCCCAAGGCGAAGTTCCAGCAGCTTCCCAGTTGGTGCGAGTTCCCCGGCACGTTGTTTCTCGACCCGATGGACCCGATGTTCAAGCAGGTCGGTCGGGCGTTCATCGAGGAGCAAACCCGGCAATTCGGCACCGATCACCTTTACGCCTCCGACACGTTCATCGAGATGACGCCGCCGAGCGACGATCCCGCGTTTCTGGAGGCGATGGGGAAGGCCGTCTACGGGGCGATGAAGGCCGGCGATTCCGAAGCCAAATGGGTCATGCAGGGCTGGATCTTCTTCAACAACCCCAACTTCTGGAAGCCGCCGCAAACGCAGGCCCTGCTGGGCAGCGTGCCCGACGACCGGATGATCGTTTTGGACCTCTTCTGCGAGACACGGCCCGTCTGGTCGTCGACCGAAGCCTTTTGCGGCAAGCCGTGGGTGTGGTGCATCATCCACAACTTCGGCGGCCGGGTTGGACTCTACGGAGGTCTGCGGCAGATCACCGAAAACCTGACGACCGCGCTCACCAGCCCCGAGCGCGGCAAGCTCTCGGGCATCGGATTGATTATGGAGGGTTTCGGCTACAACCCGATCATCTACGATTTTCTGACCGAGATGACCTGGCGGACCGAGGTCCCCGGCCCCGATCCCTGGGTGGGCGATTTCGTCCACCGGCGCTACGGGGCCCGGCCTCCCAAGGCCGAAGAGGCGTGGAAGCGGCTTACCAAGACCGCGTACTCCACGCCCAGCTACGTGGGCACGATCATCTGCAACCGGCCGAGGTTGGGTCTGAGCGCTCCCTCGCTGCCCGGCGATCCGGCCGAGTTGGTCCACGCGTGGGAAGAACTGCTAGCCTGCCGCGACGAGCTGGAAGACATCGACACGTACCGCTTCGACGTCGTCCACCTCGGCCGCCAAGTGCTGGGCGATTTGGCCGGCATCTTGTACGGCGACCTGGTGACCGCCTATCAGACGAAAGACCGCCAAGCCCTGGCCGAGGCGGGGGAACGCTTCCTGAAATTGATCGGCGACGTCGACCGCCTGCTGGCCACCCGGCAGGAGTTCCTCTTGGGCAAGTGGATCGCCGATGCCAAGCGCTGGGCCACCACCGAAGAGGAAAGTCGCCTCTACGAGTGGAACGCCCGAAACATCATTACCCTGTGGGGTCCCCGCGACGGCGTGCTGCACGAATACGCCCAGCGGCAATGGTCGGGGCTGATCGGCGGCTTTTACCTCGCGCGTTGGCAGCGGTTCATCGAACGTCTGGACGCATCTTTGGCCGAAGAGAAGCCGCTGGACGCCGAAAGCTTCGGCCGCGAGATTCGGGCGTGGGAAGAGGCATGGACGCACCAGACCGAGCCTTACCCGGCCGAACCGAGCGGCGATCCGGTTGCCGTTTCCGCTGAGCTTTGGGAGAAATACGGTCGAATGTCCATCGAGCCCGAGGCGAGAAGCCTGACCACCGGCAAGCCGGCCACATGCTCCCACGCCTTGCCGCCCTATCCGGTGCACTTGGCCAACGACGGACGGCGCCGCGACACGAACCGCTATTGGGCAACCGACGTCAACGTGGACAAGGAAGCCTGGTGGCAGGTCGACCTGGAGGAGCCGACCGTGGTCGGCCGGGTGGTGATCGTATTCTTCTACGGCGACCAGCGCGAGTACGGGTTCACCGTCGAGACCTCCGTCGACGGCCAGGATTGGAAGACGGTTGCCGACTACCGCGACGACCATCAAGCGGCCGCCCGGCAAGGCACCACCTGCACCTTTCCCCCGCAGCCCGTGCGGTATCTTCGCGTGACCATCCCCCACAATTCCGCCAACACGGGCCGGCACCTGGTCGAAGTGATGGCCTTTGAGAAGTAGCCCCCTCGGCCGCCGGCAACCATGTTTGGGTGAGGCCGCTTGCGGCTTCGCCCGGTTCCGCCGGGCGCTCCCGGTTGCTACAATAGAGCCCACCACTGGCAGATGTCGAAGCACGCCGAGACACAAGGAATCGTGATGCGGGAGAGCGAAGCAATGACGACGAAGAAACGGACCGCCGCGATCACTTCACCGGCGGCACAACTCGCCGTGCTTCTGGTAGTCGGATCGGTCCTTTGTCCCGTTTCCTCTACCTTGGCCGAAGACCTCAAGAGCGAGTTGAAGGGGTACGCCCACCAGATCGTCTACGAGACGTATTGCGAAGACAACTGGGAGTTGTGCACGGTGAGTGCCGACGGCTCCGATTCGGCCAATCTCACGCGCACGCCCGAGGTGAACGAACTTAATCCTCACGCGTCGCCCGACGGCAAGAAGGTCTGCTTCGTCACCGACGAAGGCGAGGCGGCCGCGAAGATCCGCAGCGTCTGGTTCATGAACCTGGACGGAACCGGGCGCACGCGGGTGGCCAAGGGCGCCCAGTGGCCGTGCTGGAAGTGCGACGGAACCGCGATTGCGTATCTCAGGAACGAGGCCGGCGAGTTCACCTACCGGGATTACGCCACGAAAGGGATCGTCATCTACGATCTGAAGACCGGCAGGCACATCGAACACGCCAACAAGGATCTCCATCACCTCTACAACCTCTGCTGGTCGCCCGACGGCCGCTGGTTCCTGGCCACGGTTCACGCCGGCATGGGTTACCGGCACGCGATGCTGGCAATCGAAGCCGACGGGACGAACGTCTATGACCTCAAGCTGGGCGGCTGCCGGCCCGACCTCAGTCCCGACGGAACCAAAGTCGCCTGGGGCGCGAGCGACTGGACGATGTGCGTCGCCGATCTGGACTTCACCGGGCCCGAGCCCAAGGCCACCAACCGCCGCGACGTGGTCACGAGCGAAGAACCGATGATGATCTATCACATGGAGTGGTCGCCCGACGGAAAGTACATCGCCTTCAGCCGCGGCCCCGGCGTCAAGCGATTGGGCCAGCACCCCGCCATCATCGGAATACGGGCCGAGGGCTGGAATCTGTGTGTGGCGGACGCCGGCGCAACGAACCGATGGATCGCCATCACCACCGACGGCCACTGCAACAAAGAGCCCGACTGGGTGCCGTGAGGAGAGAAGGGGCGATGAGAGAACGCGCAGAGTGGGTTCAGGGTCCAGGGTTCGGGGTTCAGGAATTGATGCTCAGACTGCACCCTCAACGCCCACGGGCTGCGGCCCGTGGGGTCGTAAGACCCGGTCCGAGCGCGTGGCTGCGATTGGCTGTTGCGGCGATGACCGGGATAATGCTTGGTCAGGCGGCGTCAGCGGAGGATGCGTTGATCGAGGAGCTGAAGGCGGTTCCGTACAGGATCGTCTATGAGACGTATCGTGACGACAACTGGGAGCTGTTCCTCGTCCGGGCGGACGGCTCTGAGCCGGTGAACCTTACGGGGACGCCCGACGTCGACGAGCTTTATCCCCACGCCTCGCCCGACGGCGGCAAGATCTGCTTCGTCGCCGACGAAGGAGAAGGCGACGCGAAGAGCCGCAACGTCTACACCATGAACCTCGACGGATCGGGCCGCGCCCTGGTCGCCCGAAACGCCCGGCAGCCGTTCTGGAACCCCGACGGCACGGTGATCGCCTACCTCAAAGGCGAGTCGGACCAGTTCACCTACTCGTCGATCGCCACGAAGGGGCTCTTCTTCTATGACTTGGCGACGGGCGAGCACACAGAGCACCCCAACAAGGAGCTTTCTCACCTTTTCGGCGTCTGCTGGTCGCCTTGCGGGAAGTGGATCGTGTCGACCATCCACGGCGGGCTGGGCTACCGGCACGCGATCGTGGCGATCGAAGTGGACGGCACCGGGGTGTTCAACCTGGGAATCCCCGGGTGCCGGCCCGAGGTGAGCCCCGACGGCAAGCGGATCGCCTGGACACCGTCGGACTGGGCCCTGCGCATCGCCGATCTCGATTTGACCGGACCGGTCCCCAAGGTGACCGGCGGGCGCGACGTGGTCAGCAGCGACAAGCCGACCAAGGTCTACCACATCGACTGGCCGCCCGGCGGAAAGTACGTCGCCTTCACCCGCGGCCCCGAAAAGACACGCATGGGCCAGGCCCCGGAAGGCGTGGGCACCCGGGCCGAGGGCTGGAACCTCTGTGTGGCCGACCTGACCGGCACGAACCGCTGGGTGGCCATCACCACCGACGGCAACTGCAACAAGGAGCCCGACTGGGTGCCGGCAAGGAAGGAGGGACGATGAGTCGCGGGCGGAAGGGTTCAGGGTTCAGGGGCCAGGGTTCAGGGTTCAGGGTTCAGGGTTCAGGACTTGAACTGCACGCTGAACGCCCGCCGGCTGCGTCCGGCGGGGTCATGGCCGCGGTCGCGAGGCGTGCCATCTGCCTTGCCGTGGTCTTGCTCTTATTCGCCGCCTCCTGTCGGAAGGTCGAGCGGCCGGAGTCGCTTCCGGGAACGCAGACGGCGGCAGACGGGAAGCCCGAGGGGATCACCACTGCCGGTGGATTCAAGATGGTGCTGCTCCCCGGCGGCACCTTCCGGATGGGAAGTCCCAGCGGAGAGGACGACGAGGCCCCGGTCCACGAGGTCCGCGTCGATGCCTTCCTGATGGATTGCTACGAAGTCACGCAGGAGCAATGGGCCCGGTTGGCCGGCGGGAGCGAATGGCTCGCCCGCGACCCGGCCCATTTCAAAGGCCCGGCCCGGCCCGTGGAAATGGTAAGCTGGGACTTGGCCGCTCTTTACTGTAACGTGCGTTCCCGCGACGAGGGCTTCGAGCCCTGCTACGATGAGGAGACGGGCGAGTGCCACTTCGAGGCCGACGGGTACCGGCTCCCCACGGAAGCGGAATGGGAGTACGCCTGCCGGGCGGGATCCGACACCGAATACGGCTTCGGCCCGGACTCGCGCTTGCTCGGAGAGCACGCCTGGTATGCCGGGAACGCGTCGAAGAAGACGCACCCGGTGGGGAGAAAGAATCCCAACGCCTGGGGCCTGTTCGACATGCACGGCAACGTGGCCGAGTGGTGCAACGACGTCTACGGCGAGGACTTCTACCAGCCCAGCCCGGCGGACAATCCTCGCGGGCCGGACGACGGCGAGCAGGTCGTGCTCCGCGGCGGCGCCTGGAACTGTACGGCCGAGGCCTGCCGGACGGCCCGCCGCGTGGGCGAAGACCCCGGCTTCTCCGACGCCTGCTTCGCCCGCGACGCCATCGGCTTTCGCTGCGTGCGAAGGGCGCCCGCCGACGCTTCCGGGTTGGAGGCGGAAGAGGAAAAGGAGAAAGGCGAAGTGGGTGACGGCGACACGGAGAGAGACGGCGGAGAAGGGACCCAAACCGAGGAAAACGCGGAAAAGGATGCGGAGGACCCCATGGCAAACGACGAGGAGAAGGTCACGCGCGACGCGACGCCCGGCGGCGTCGGATTCGTCTACGACGACATTTACCTGAACCACAAGACCGGCCCCGGCCATCCGGAACGGCCCGAGCGGCTGAAAGCCATTGTGGCGGGGCTGGAAAAGTCGGGGCTCGACCGCGAGCTTGTCAGACTCAAGCCCGCGGCGGCTTCGATCGACTGGATCACGGCGGTCCACACTCCGGAGTACGTTGAGCGGGTCCGCAAGAGTTGTGCCGGGGGCGCTGCCTACCTGGACTCGCCCGATACGCCCGTCTCAAAGGAGTCGTACGAGGTGGCCCTGGTGGCCGTGGGGGGAGCGCTCGCGGCGGTCGACGCGGTGATGGAGGGGCACGTGAGAAGCGCATTTTGCGCGGTGCGTCCGCCCGGCCACCACTCGCTGGCCGACGAGGCGATGGGCTTCTGTCTCTTTAACAACGTGGCCATCGCCGCCCGGTACGTGCAGAAGAGGCACGAGCTAGCGAAGGTGCTCGTTGTCGACTGGGACGTACACCACGGCAACGGCACGCAAGCGGCCTTCTACGACGATCCCACGGTCCTCTTTTTCAGCGTGCACCAATATCCCTTCTATCCCGGCTCGGGGAGTGCCGGAGAACGGGGAACGGGAGCGGGGCTCGGTTTCACGCTCAACGCGCCCCTGCCGGCCGGCTCCGGCGACGAGGAGTACAAGAAAGTCTTCGACGAAACGCTCCGACCGGCCGCCCTCGAGTTCCAGCCCGACTTCGTGCTCATCTCCGCCGGGTTCGACGCCCACGAAGACGACCCGCTGGGCGGCATGCGCGTGACGGCCGAAGGGTTCGCCGAGTTGACCCGCGCGGTCCGCCGGATCGCCGACGAGTGCTGCGCCGGGCGGATCGTTTCCCTGTTGGAGGGGGGCTACGGCCTGGAGGGGCTGGCCGCGTCCACCGAAGCCCACCTACGCGTCCTCCTTGAGTAGACCGCCTGATGCTATTTCACACCTGGACGTTCGTTCTCTTCTTCCTCGTCTTCTATCCGGTCTATCTGGGCCTGAAGAACACACGGCTGAGGATTCCCTGGCTGCTCGTGGCCTCCTACGTGTTTTACGGATGGTGGAACCCGCTCTACCTGGTGCTGATTCTTTGGTCCACCTCGGTCGACTACCTGGCCGTGGTCGCGATGGCCAAGAGCCGGCGGGCACCGACCGGGCACCGACGCGAAGCGTTGGTCGGTTGGTCGCGGCCGTGGCTCGCGATGAGCCTCGTCAACAACCTGGGGCTCTTGGGCTTCTTCAAGTACGGCGGGTTCGTCACCGAGAACGTCAACGCGCTGTTGGCCTCGCTCAACGTGCCCTACGAGTTGCCTGCGTCCGGGTTCCTGTTGCCGGTGGGGATTTCGTTCTACGTGTTCCAGTCGATGAGCTACACGATCGACTACTATCGGGGGAACGTCGAGCGGGAGCCCAGCTTCATCCGGTACGCCACGTTCGTCTCGCTCTTTCCGCAGCTCGTGGCCGGGCCGATCGAGCGGGCCAGGAACCTGCTTCCGCAGTTGCACGAGCCGCCAAAGATCACCAGAGACGACGTGGCCGACGGGCTTTCCCTCTTCGTCGTGGGGCTCTTCAAGAAAGTGGCCCTGGCCGACTACCTCGCTCTTTACGTCGATCCCGTCTACGCGGCGCCCGGCGAGCACGCGGCGCCCGCCTTGATGCTGGCCACGTTCGCCTTTGCCTGGCAGATCTACTTCGATTTCAGCGGCTACACCGACATGGCCCGGGGCATCGGCCGGATGATGGGCATCCGCCTGATGCTCAATTTCAACAACCCCTACCTGGCCACCGGGCTGGGCGATTTTTGGAAAAGGTGGCACATCAGTCTCTCGACCTGGTTTCGAGATTACGTCTACATCCCCCTGGGCGGAAACCGCAAAGGAGAGGTTCGCACGTACGTAAACATCTGCCTCACCATGCTCATCTCCGGGCTCTGGCACGGCGCGGCGTGGACGTTCGTCATCTGGGGCGCGCTGCACGCGGCCGGCTACGCGCTCACGCGGGCCCTCGAATCGAGCCCCTTCTACCGGGAGCGGGTGCCGACGTTGGTGAAACAGGGGGCCACGTTCTTGTTTGTGACCTTCGCGTGGATCTTCTTCCGGGCGGCGAGCTTCGGCGATGCCTGGCTGATCGTCAGGAGGATCTTTCGTTTCGGCTGGGCCGATCCCGCCTGCCCGATACTGATGGTGGCATTGATCCTCGCCGTGTGGCTTTACCAGTTCGTCTACGAGTCGAAGGCGCAGTGGATACTCAGCCCGGCGCCGGTGCGGATCGCAGCCGTCGTGGCAATGCTCGTCTACGTGTCGTTGTTCGCCGCGTCGACGGGCCAACCGTTTATCTACTTCCAGTTCTGATTCCAACGCCGCTTGCGGCTTAACAACGGCCAACCGGACACCATGCAACCAGCCGTTCCACCAACTGACGCCCCATCCCGTCCCGACCAGCCCGAGGTCTCTTTCGGCTCGAACGCCGTGCGGCTCTCGCCCGGCGAGTGCGTGATCGCCCTGGGGATCACCTGCGTGCTGATGTACCTCATTCCCGCCCTTTGGGAGCGGATCGATCAATTTCAGCCGGGGCCCGACTATCGCCTCCCCTATCGCCTGAGCAACGACTACTGGATGGCTGCCCGCCACTTCCGCCGGGCCGTGTCCTCGTCGGAACAGCCGACGCTGGTGCTCGGCGACTCCGTCGTCTGGGGGCACTACGTCGCTCCACGCGAGACCCTTTCCCATTACCTCGGCGAACTGGGCGGCCGGCAGTTCGCGAACCTGGGGGTCGACGGCATCCATCCGGCCGCGTTGGCCGGGCTCGTCGAGCACCACGGCCGCGGCATTTCCACGAGGGACGTCGTCCTCAACTGCAATCTCCTGTGGATGAGCTCGAAGCGACACGATTTGCAGGTTACGAAGGAGTTCTCGTTCAATCACCCCACGTTGGTGCCCCAGTTCTTTCCCCGGATCCCCTGTTATCGCGAAACGCTCTCGGGCAGAATCGGAATCGTCGTGGGGCGGAAAGTGCCCTTCTTTGGCTGGGCCAGTCACCTGGAGATCGCCTACTTCGAGAACACCGACCTCCCAATGTGGACGATCGAGCACCCTTACGCCAATCCCGCGGCCGCAGTGACTCTGGAGCTTCCCTCGCCGGAGGAGCCCCCGTCGCCCGAGCCGGTCGCCGAGCCCTGGACCACCAAGGGCCTCGCCCGGTTCAACCCTTCCTGGGTCGAGCTGGAGACCTCGTTTCAATGGGCCTCTTTCAAGAAGACGGTCGAGATTCTTCGCCGACGAGGAAACCGGGTGTTCGTCCTGGTCGGCCCCTTCAACGAGCACATGCTCACCGAAGAGAGCCTCGCGGTCTACGCGGAGCGAAAACGCGAGGCCGAAGCCTGGCTTCAGGCGAACGACGTCCCCTACGCCATTCCCCCGGCACTCCCCAGCGACCTCTACGCCGACGCAAGCCATCCGCTCGCCGAAGGCTACTCCCTGCTGGCGGAGCGATTGCTCGAGCACGAAGCGTTTGTTAGGTTCTTGAATGGTCGATTTGAGAAGGGACAATGAGGATCACCCGCAGGGAACGCCGTGGAGCGTGATATGCCCGTTTAGCCGGCGGGCTTGCCCGCCGGAATGTCCAGTGTGAGCACCGTCGCCAGGAGGTACGTGATGCACCGACGCGAATTCCTGAAAGTCAGCGCGGCAGCCGCAACCGGAGGAACCATCGTTTCCCAAGGTTCTCGATCGATTGCCGCGACCGCCGCGGCCCAGCCGATGGAAAACACCACGCCCGCGGTCCTCGGCAGCTACACGGCCGCAGAGCATCGCCGGCGCTTGGAGAACATCCGTCTCGCGGAGCAGGCCATCCGCACGTGTCTGCGGAAACACCAGATCACCAGCTACCTGCCGGGCCAGTGCTGTTACAACCTGGGCGAGTACCCCTGCCGCAAGCCATGGGACCCCGACGACTGGGACGAACAGGAACTCGACCGCCTCGACGGGCACGGCATTCGGCTGATCCACGTCCATGAGGAGTGGAGCGACTCGCAGCGGCTCTTCGGAAGCCACAAGCTCGACGCGCTGAACCCGGCCGGCTTCCACCGTTTTGTCGACATGGTCCACCGCCGCGGGATGAAGCTGATCGTCTACGCCTCGAGCGGCTACTTCGAGAAGAACGACCCCGACTTCCGCCCCGAGTGGACCCGGGCCGATGATTCTCCCTTGAGGGAAATCTACTTTCGCTACGTCCATTGCTCTCCGGCCAGCCCCGGGTGGCGGGCGTATTTCTTGAAGCACGTTGTCCGCATCCTCGACGACTACGGCGTCGACGGCATCTACAACGACCTGGGATACCGCCAGCCGGCGGACCTTTCCGCCGAGCCCACCGGCGACCAGGTGCTGGCCTTCGAGGAATCGGCCGAAAACGACGGCGCCCTGGCCGACCTGCTCGCTTTGATTTACGCCGAAGTTCACCGCCGGGGCGGCCTGGTGAAGCTCCACCGGGGCGGCACGCGGTGCCCCAACACGGATCTGAAGGTTTACGACTATCTCTGGGTCGGCGAGGGGGTCAGGGAGGGCGACAAGTTCCGCGCGGCGGTCAAGAACCATCCGCCCTACGTGGTTCCCTGCCTGGACATGAGCCGGGCGACGATCCAGAACGAGGACGAGCTGTACCTGCACGCGATCCCCTACATGCAGTTCCCGGTCCTTTTGGCAGGGCGTCCGTTCACCGGCGAGCGGTCGGTGATCCCCGGCATCGAGTATCCGCCCGAGGAAAAGTGCTTTTGGACCCGGCACTGCCGCGCGATCTGGAAGCACCACCAGGAACACCCCGACGGTCCCCACAGCTACGGCTGGTGGGACTCGGTGCCCGGCCGTCCCCAGGCCCAGCCCACGCACGCACGCTGGCTGGGGCAATACCTTCCCATGGTCGAGGAGGGCACCTGGGCCTGGCTCGAGATCGGTGATTCCGACCTGTTCACCGCCCCGTCGGCGGAGGGTGTCGTTGCCTCGGCGTTCGCCAATCGCGAGTTCCACCTGGTGCTGGCCAACTACGGCCAGGACGCGGCGAGCGTGGAGACCTCGAGCAAGTACGTTCCCGTTGCCGATCCCCAAGCCGCTCCAGCGGCCCGCTGGGACCTCGCAGCCCGCTCCCTTCGCATCCTGCGGCGCGTGTGACGGGGGAATTGAGAGTTGACGGAGCGTATCTCGGAAAGGGAAGCACTGAGAAGAGCGCCGGCCGATTGGACATTACCCATTCCGGGGAAGACGCCACGTTGGTCGCAACATGCCCACGCGAAGTTGTCCCCCGCGTAGTTGAAATAGAAAATGGCGGTTCCTCAGGTCCGGGCGATGTAGCTCGGACCGCTTTCCACCACGAAAGGAGAAACCGCCATGAGAAAAAGGTACACCAGACCGGGTAGTTATCGCAAGGCTTCGCAGAGGCAACGGCGAGTGAGGCAGGCTGGGAAGACCCGGCAGATTCAGTTGCTCTTGGACCCTGAGGAAATGGTGGCGATGCTTCAGGAGTCGGTGACCGACTTCGCCACCGAGGTGGGCTTGAAGGTTGCCCGGTTGCTGCTGGACGACGAGGTGGAGCAGCGTTGTGGACCTCGTTATGAGCGGGTGGCGGAGCGGAGGGTCACGCGTTACGGGCGTCAGCGGGGCATGGTGGTGATCGCCGGCCAGAAGCTGCCGATCGAGCGGCCTCGGGTTCGCTACACGCAGCGGTGCGGGGAGGCGGAGTTGGAGAACTACGCCCGGCTGCAGTCGCCTGAGGCGATGCCCCAGGCCGTGCTGAAGCGTCTGGTGCGGGGCGTCTCGTGCCGGGACTACGAAGGGGTGGTGGACCTGGCCCGAGAGGGCTTCGGGGTCCAAAAGTCGAGCGTCAGCCGGTCGTTCGTGAAGGCGTCGGCCAAGGAAGTTCGGCAGTTGGCTGAGCGGCGTTTCGATGGCGTGCGCTTTGCGGTGATTTACATCGACGGGACTCCCTACGCGGGCGAGGCGATGATCGCGGCCCTGGGAATTACGGAGGATGGCCACAAGCGGCTCTTGGGAGTGCGGCAAGGGGCCACGGAGAACGCCGCCGTCTCGATCGCGCTGTTGGAGGACCTGTGTGGCCGGGGCCTGGACACCTCGTCGCCCACGCTGTTGGTGCTGGACGGGGCCAAAGCCCTGCACGCGGCCGCCAAACGCGTCTGGGGACGAAACGCCCTGATCCAACGCTGCCAGGTTCACAAGAAGCGGAACGTTCAGCAGCATCTGCCGCAGAAGCACTGGCCGGAACTCTCGCGACAGCTCTATGCGGCCTACCACGAAACGGACTACGACCAGGCCCTGAAGGGTCTGAAGACGACGGCCCGATGGCTGGAACGACTGAATCCCGATGCGGCAGCCAGCTTGCGGGAAGGGATGGAGGAAACGCTCACGGTGGTTCGACTGGGCGTGCCCGAGCTGCTTCGCCGCACCCTGGCGACGACCAATCCGATCGAGTCGGCCTTCAGTGTGGCCGACAACGTCACTTCGCGGGTGAAGCGTTGGCGTGACGGCGACATGCGCAAGCGTTGGTGCACCGCCGGACTGCTGCGTGCCGAGAGCAAGTTCCGTCGCGTCAAAGGTTACCGGCATATGCCACAGCTACTCAGAGCATTGGACCGTCTTGTCCTGGGCAAGGGACTTGACCAAGACCGAAAGATCGCCTGATAATCTTCCGAGGAGCCGCCCTCCTCTTTTCAACTGTCAAAGGGACATCTTCTGCCCACGCTTCGCGAGGGCATGCCACCCGCCGCCCCGAGGGGGAAAATCTGCGCTCGACGAGCGTCCCATGCCGGAAAAACCCGTTGGGAACCAGGATTCCGGCGGCGGGAGCCAAAAAATCGGGGCCGCACGCGAAAAAACCAAAAGAATCCTCACGCGCTAGACATGGGGGGGGGGCCGTAATGTTAGAATGGCGACCAATCCGAGCCTGGATCGTCTTCAGGCTCAACCTATATGGGATATGTCGGTTTAACCGACGTTGCGTGGCAGAGCCCCGTTGCTTGGGTTCACTCTTCCGCACTGTTCTTGATGCGTTCTGGAGGTTACCACAATGCCAACTGAGGTCACGAGCCAGAGTGACTTCGTTCGCTTGGCGGAATTCTTCTGCGATCACTGCGGCCAGTGGTACGAGAGGAAAATCGTTAAGACCATAACGACGTCCTCGGTAAGCAAAGGCGAGGGCTATTATGCCCGCCAAGAAGTGCGCAAACAGCACCCCGAGCAGGTGCAGGTCTACGTAGATTTGCTGAACACACGGAACGTAAACGTGAGCAAAGAGAGCGGCCGCTGCAACAGATGTAATCGTTTCCCGTCCTATATGCTGGGCCCGGTTAAAGCTGCTCACGCCATAACGTTTTGCACGATAGCAGGGATCATGCTATTTGCCGGCCTCCTCGCAACAAAGTGGTCTCATTGGTTCTCCTTCCCGCTTACGTGCATCTTGGCACTAGTCAGCCTTGGGAGTATTTGCCTGGCCACTTGGGTACTTTTGAGATGGGATCCAAACAGGAAGCATCCGGCGATATACGACACTGCCAAGGCCCCCGGGGGAGCGCGCCCTGGCACTTTGATGTATACGTGGGCCGTGTTGGTGACTTCATGGGTTGCCTGGCTCTGCGGGGCCGGTACTCTTGCCGAAATGTCTTGGCATGCTGACCGGGCCCTCGCGGCGGACGTGTCTTTCTTTCTAATCCCTTTGGCTGGCCTATTTGCCTTGGCGCAGTATCTCCTTCTGATCTTTGGCGCGGACTATCAGGGCAACGAACAGGAGGCAAGATGGCGCGGTGAGGCGAAGGCGGCGCGCAGCACTGCGGCTATTTCCGTCGCTGAAATTCATAACGCTGACTTCTGGCAGAGATGGGTCGCGCTATGAGCCGCTTGAGGAAGCACTCGAAGATAAGCCGGTTTCGTGGAGCGTAGCAGTGGTTGCTTCCTTCTTACGTCCGGCCCTTGCGTGCGGCGTCGTCCTTTGTCTGTTGACGCAGGGTGGTCTCGCCGAGCCCACCCTGCCGGTCGGACGGGCCCCGGAACCCGCCATGCTTTCGCATTTTCCCGATCCGCTGCACGCCGTGGTCTCGCGAAACTGGCACGTCGTTTCGGCGGAAAGCCCGGTCGCCGGGGCAAAGGGACAATCGACATAGGTAGGCCCTCACGGGCTGTCCCTGTCACACCACCGGGCATACGGGTCCGTACCACGGCGGTTCGGCTGGTCTAACATTTCAGGTTTCGTTGAGGTGGGGGAGACCGAGCGAGTCGAAGTAGGCACCGGGCAGAGCGATACTCAGGGCAGGACTGTGGCTGATGTGCCATAGTCCACGCGAGCTTCCGGCGGTTTGGGCCGCCAGATCTTTGCCCACGCCCCGCTTGCGAAGTTCCGCAAAGCGGGTCTTGCCCCGTTTCCATTGCTTCCATTGGAAGCAGCGGAGTCGCCGCCGTATCCACGAGTCCAGACGACGAAGCACCGAAGGAGTCTGGCAGAAGCCGAAATAGCCACGCCAGCCGGTAAGGTACCGGCGGAGTTGCTCGACCATTCTCTGCAAGCTGACGCCTCGATTCCGTTTGGTCAGTTCCCGGATTCGCTTCTTGAACCGCAAGAGCGTCTTCGGCGCGATACGCCGCTTCGGCTGCTTGCCGCGAGTGAAGCTAAAGCCCAAGAACTTCCGTTCCGCTGGTCGAGCCACGCCACTTTTCGACTCGTTCACTTTCAACTTGAGCTTGTCGGTGAGGAACCGCGTGATGCTTTGCATCACACGCTCACCGGCACGACGGCTGCGAACATAGATGTTGCAGTCATCCGCGTACCGCACGAAGCGGAGCCCGCGTCGCTGAAGTTCTTGGTCCAAGTCGTCCAGCAGCAGGTTCGAGAGCAGCGGCGAAAGAGGTCCGCCTTGTGGCGTGCCCTCTTCCGACGAACTCACCAGCCCATTCTCCATCACCCCGGCGTTCAAGAACGCCCGAATGAGTTTGAGCAGTTGCTTGTCTTCCACCCGCTTGGCAATACGACCCATCAATAGGTCATGGTTAACCCGGTCGAAGAACTTTTCCAGGTCCATGTCCACGGTGAACCCATACCCTTCGGCGATATACGCCTGGGCTTGGGCCACGGCTTGATGAGCACTCCGGCCAGGGCGAAAGCCGTAGCTGTGCTCCGAGAACGTCCGGTCCCAACGTGCCCCAAGAACCTGCTGCACCGCTTGCTGAATGAAACGATCGAGGACCGTCGGGATGCCGAGCTTTCGCACGCCACCGTCAGGTTTAGGAATCTCGACCCGTTTCACCGGTTGCGGCCGGTAGGTTCCAAGGAGTAGTTGTTCGCGGATTGTCGGCCAGTGACGCTTCAGGTACTTCGGCAACTTACGGACGGTCATCCCGTCCACGCCGGGAGCACCCTTGTTGGCCTGCACTCGTTTCAGTGCCTTCCACAGGTTATCTCGCTGGCACACCTCCTCTATCAACGAATCCGTTTGTGTCCGGCTTTTGGACTTCTGCTCCGCCACGGACGGTTCGATCCCTACGATGGCGGCCATCGGGAATTCATCCCTACCCTCCGCCATGAAGGCCAGAAGCAACTGGTTTTTCTGTCGCTTGCCGCCCATGAGTTGCCGTGCCTACTTGCCGTACCATTTACCCACCGCACTCGCGGCGGGGACCGTTCGGGCCTTCAGAGCCGAGTAAGTCGGGCTGTTGCCCAACGATGCACTTCTCCTACTATGCCTTCTGCTGACTTCTGTGCCGCGATCGGCTCGCCTCACGGCTTGCCCAGTCCCGATTTCGAGACACGACACAGACCTCCCAGGTTAAGCCTGCCAACCTTCGTCGCACGCCCGCCGGATTTACAGCACTGGCCTTCGATGGATGGAGGACTTTGCTGTCTTTGGTCAGCTCGTCCCACCAGAACTGCCTACTATCCGATTTCTGTTCGTCGAGTCGCGACTTTGCTCCACGCTTCCTTCAGACGGACGCCTCACGACACCGCCCTTGCGCTTCGCTAATCCTTCACCTCCATCAAGTTGGATAAGGGACTTGCACCCTCAGGTTGACAAACATGCCTGGCAAACCAAAAAAACCGGACCCCAGCGGTCACGCCAGGGGCCCGGTCCTTGCGGCCGTGACGCCCGGGCCGGAAAAGCAAGGGCGTCACAACACAGGACAGGATTACTCAGGGATGGGACCAAGTGCAAGACCCCGGCATCCCGCAGACGGGCGCAGACAAGGGGCCCCGGTATATCGCCGGGTGCCCCTGCTTCGTGGCGTCCAGAGGAGTGTGCCACTTCCCTGAAAGAGTTTTTGGTGTCAAGTGGTTCCTGACGTTTTTTTGGGCGTACCCCGATCGTGGAGGCTGTGGGCAGCTTCTTCAACCCGGTATGCATCGTTGTGTTTGAGGATTCGCGTTGGACGTCGGGTTGTCACGGTCTTGGTTTTCGAGGTTGTCGAGCC